>JAOBWO010000238.1 GCA_025463415.1 Acidimicrobiales bacterium
CGGGCTCCGGAGACGGCGGCTCGACGGGCGGCGCAGCGGCTGCCTGGGCGCGTGGGGCGCGACGGCGCCGCGCGGCGGCGGTGACGGGTTCGTCCGGGATCTCGGCCTGCGCGCCCTTCTTCGGCGAGCGTCGGCGCGACGGCTTCATCGTGGGTGCGTCCGACGGTGCCGCGACTGGTGCCGGAACCACATCGGCAGCGATGGCCTCCGCGGCGACGGCTTCGGCAGCGGCGGCGGCCTTCTGCGCAACCGACTTGCGCGGCGCCTTCTTGGTGCTGCCACGAGCTGGCGCGGGCGGAGCCGTCACCGGGGCCATCGAGGGCACCGCGAGATCGATGCTGCGGCGCGCGGCACCGAAGCTGCTGACCACCAGGGTCACGGTCTCGCCGAGGTCCATCACCTCGCGTGCGCTGCGTGGCGCTGGGTCGGCCATCAGCCGCAGCGGCACGTAGCCGTGCACGTCGCCGATCAGCACGTACGCACCGTGCGACGAATACGTCTCGACCACGCCCGTGACGGCTGTGCCGACGGGGAAGTGCTCGACGAAGGACAAGAACGCGAGCAGATCGTTGGTGGTCTTCGACGCGTCCGCCTTGGGCTGCTCCCCCACGGGCGCGGGCTTCGGCGGCTGTTCGGCCCGACGGCCGTCGCCGCGACGCTGGCCGCCCCGCTTGCCGCTCTGCTCGGTCGTGGCGTTCTGCTCCACGGGCTCGGCGGCCGTGGTCGAAGCGTTCCCGCGCTGGCGCTCCTTCTGCCCGGGCAGCACCGCACCGGGCGGCGGTGCCGAAGGGATGGGCATCGGAGCGTCCGCCGAGATCGACGGCAGCTCACTGGCCTTGGAGCCGCGGCGTCGACCGGACGACTTCTCGACGATCTTCTGCTCCTTGACCGAACGTCGGCTCACCGGTCCACGCACGGGCACACGGTTGACCCAGACCCAGCCGACGTGAGGAACCGGCTTCCCGCCGATCAGACGGCCCTCGTCGAACAACCAGGCGTACTCGCCGTGGAACTCTTGGTAGCTGTCGTTGCTGAGGATCGATGCGTTCGCCTTCTGGGCGATGCTGAGGATGAAGCCATCGCCTCGGCCGACCGCACCCGCCGGCGGCGCGACGAACGAGTTGGTCTCGATCGCGGTCTCGAACTCGGCGCTCTCCTTCGGATCGATCCGGTGTCCGAAGGTGGCGTCGACCACGACGGTCATCAGCGCCTCGGGGTGATCGGCGTGATACGACGCGATCGCTTCGTTGAGTTGTTTGAGGCTGGGCATGGTTCGGCCTTCAGTGGCCAAATTCGAGCCGTCGACGATGACGTGTGATGGCATAGCCCTGTCAGTCAAGCATCTCTGCGCATGCGCACCTACGATCATCGGGTGTTCACAGCTGTTCTCTGGGACTTCGGCGGCGTCATCCTGTCGAGTCCGTTCGAAGCGTTCAATCATCATGAGGCCGCCCTCGGGCTGCCGGTCGACTTCATCCGCACGGTGAACGCCACGAATCCGGACACGAACGCATGGGCGCTGCTGGAACGCAACGAGATCAGCCCAACGGCGTTCGATCAGGCCTTCGCCGACGACTCGGCGGCGCTGGGCCACGAGGTGCGCGGTGCCGACGTGCTGGCGCTGCTGGCCGGTGAGGTGCGCCCGCAGATGGTCGCCGCGCTCGACGCGGTGCGCGCGGCGGGCTACAAGACGGCGTGCCTGACCAACAACGTCGTCACCCACGACATGGCGGCCATGATCACGGCCGACGACCGCACGACGGCCATCGCGGCGATCATGTCCCGCTTCGACGCGATCGTGGAGAGCAGCAAGGTCGGTGTGCGCAAGCCCGAGCCCCGGTTCTACGAGATCGCGTGCGAGGTGCTCGACGTGCAGCCCAGCCAGTGCGTGTTCCTCGACGACCTCGGGATCAACCTCAAGCCGGCGGCAGCGATGGGCATGACCACCATCAAGGTCGGCGACCCCGACGTCGCGCTCGCCGAGCTGAGCCGGATCCTCGACCTCGACCTCTCGTTCTGAGAACCCTTCGGGCCCCCATGGGGCCCGAGCGGTGCAACGTTCGGCTCGCGGACCGTCGCCGCGATAACCGGCGCATGAACCTCCGCCCTTACAGACCCGCGAAGGTCTCCTCCATCAGGTCGGCCAGCTCCTGGTCGTGGATCGTCTTCGAACCGGTCGCAGGGCTGCCACTCTCGACGCGTGAGACGTGGCGGAGGTCGTAGCCACGGTCCTTGATCCGCCAGGTGCGCGCTTCGACGAAGTTCCAGGCGCCCATGTTCTCCGGCTCTTCCTGCAACCAGACGAGCTCGTTGGCGTTCGGGTACGACTCGACGATGGAGAGCATCTGCTCGACGGGGAAGGGGTAGAGCTGCTCGACGCGGATGATGGCAGCGGCCGCGGCCCGCTTGTCGCGGTCGGCGAACGCGTCCCACGCGACCTTGCCGCTGCAGAACACCAGTCGCTTGACGGCGTTCCTGTCCAGGCCCGGCGTGGGATCGTCGAGCACTTCCTGGAACGAGCCCTGGGCCAGCTCGTCGACCGTCGAGCGGCTCTGCGGCATGCGCAGCGCCGACTTCGGCGTGAACATGATCAGCGGCTTGCGCACCGAGCGGCGCACCTGACGACGCAGGAGGTGGAAGTACTGCGCGGCAGTGGTGGCGTTGCAGACCTGGATGTTGTCCTCGGCGCAGGACTGCAGGAACCGTTCGATGCGTGCCGAGCTGTGCTCGGGCCCTTGACCTTCGAAGCCGTGTGGCAGCAGCATCACGAGGCCGTTGCCCTGGCCCCACTTGTCCTCGGCGGCCACGATGTACTGGTCGATGATGATCTGTGCGCCGTTGACGAAGTCGCCGAACTGGGCCTCCCACATCACCAGCGCGTCGTGGTTGGCGTGCGCGTAGCCGTACTCGTAGCCCACCGCGGCGTACTCGCTGAGCAGCGAGTCGTAGATCCAGAACTTGCCCGTGGCACCCGGCAGATCGGCCAGCGGGATCCAGTTGACCTCGTTGGTGTAGTCGATCAGCGCGGCGTGGCGTTGGCTGAACGTGCCCCGACGAGTGTCCTCGCCGGTGAACCGGACGGGCGTGCCCTCGAGGACGAGCGAGCCCATCGCGAGCGCCTCGCCGGTGGCCCAATCGACGAGGTTGCTGTCGTGGTAGAGCTTGGCCCGCGCCTCGAACTGGCGGACCAGCTTGGGGTGCGGGGTGAAGCCGTCCGGGTACGCGGTGAGGTGATCGAAGATCGTGTCGAGCGTCTCACGTCCGACACCGGTCTCGACGTGCGGCAGGACGCCGACCGGCTTCGGCGGCTTGGCCACCTTCACGGTCTCCGGAGCGTGCGCACGTGTCTCGTCGAGGGCGACCTGCAGCTTGCTCTGGAAGTCCTGCAGCGCGCTCTCGGCTTCGTCGACGGTGAGCTCGCCGCGCTTGACGAGTGCCTCGACGTACAGCTTGCGAACGCTGCGGTGCTCGGCGATCGCCTTGTACATCAGCGGTTGCGTGTAGCTCGGGTCGTCACCTTCGTTGTGACCGTGGCGGCGATAGCACACCATGTCGATCACGACGTCCTTGTGGAACTTCTCGCGGTACGCGAACGCCAGCTGGGCGACACGGACACACGCCTCGGGGTCGTCACCGTTGACGTGGAAGATCGGCGCCTGGACGGTCTTGGCGACGTCGCTGCAGTACAGCGAGCTGCGTGCGAACTTGGGGCTGGTGGTGAAGCCGATCTGGTTGTTGATGATCAGGTGGATCGTGCCGCCGACGCGGTAGCCGTTGATGTCGCTCATCGCCAGGCACTCGGCCACGATGCCCTGGCCGGCGAACGCGGCGTCGCCGTGGATGAGGATCGGCAGCGACGAGTACGAGCCCATCGGCTCGATGTAGTCCTGGTTCGCGCGGGCGATGCCGAGCACGATCGGGTCGACGGTCTCGAGGTGGCTCGGGTTCGCCGCCAGCTCGACCTTGATGTCGGCGCCGCTGTGGCTCTCGTACTTGCCCATCGCGCCGAGGTGGTACTTGACGTCACCGGAACCTTGGACCGACGTGGGGTCGACGTGTCCCTCGAAGTCCTTGAAGATCTTCTCGTAGCTCTTGCCCATCAGGTTGGCGAGCACGTTCAGCCGACCGCGGTGGGCCATGCCGATGACGGCAGAGTCGTGCCCGGCGTCGGTGGCGTCGTTGAGGATCGAGTCGAGCAGCGGGATGGCCGACTCCGAGCCCTCGAGACCGAACCGCTTGACTCCGACGTACTTCGTGGCCAGGAACTTCTCGAACGCCTCGGCAGCGTTGAGGCGCTCCAGGATGCGCCGCTTGTCGTCCTTGGAGAACACGTGGTGCACACCCTCGACCTGGGTCTGGATCCACCGCTGCTCATCGGTGTCCTGGATGTGCATGTACTCGATGCCGATCGTGCGGCAGTACGCATCGCGGAGCACGCCGAGCAGATCGCCCAGCGCCTGCTTCTCGACGCCGCCGACTCCACCGGTGAGGAACTCGCGCTCGAGGTCCCAGATCGTCAGCCCGTACGTCGCCGGATCGAGCTCGCTCGGCATCATCGGCTGCTTCCACCGCAACGGATCGAGGTCGGCGATGAGGTGGCCCCGGACGCGATGCACGCGGATGAGGGTGGCGATCTGCATCTGCTTGTGCAGCAGCGCGTCCTCGCTGTTGGCGGGGTTGACGTCGGTGCGCCACTTGACCGCTTCGTACGGCACGTCGAGGGCGCTGAAGATCTGCTCGTAGAACCCGTGGTCACCCATCAGCAGCTCGTGCACCCGCTTCAGGAACAGGCCGCTCTCCGCGCCCTGGATGATGCGGTGGTCGTAGGTGCTGGTGATCGTGACGACCTTGCTGACGCCGAACGTGCCGAGCGTGTGCGGGTCGCTGCCCTGGAACTCGGCCGGGTACTCGATGCTGCCCACGCCGACGATGACGCCCTGGCCGGGCATCAGGCGCGGCACGCTCTGCACGGTGCCGATCGTGCCGGGGTTCGTCAGCGAGACAGTGGCGCCCTGGAAGTCGGCCACGGTGAGCTTGTTGTTCTTGACCTTGCGGACGAGATCGTCATAGCTGGCGAGGTACTGATCGAACGGCAGCACGTTCGCGTCGCGCAGCACGGGCACGACGAGCGTGCGACTGCCGTCGGACTTGGCGACGTCGACCGCGAGGCCCATGTTGACGTTGGTGTTGCGGATGATCCGCGGCTTGCCGTCGGCACCCTGGACGAAGGTGTTGTTCATCGGCGGCACGGCGTCGCCGATCGCGCGGGCGACCGCGTAGCCGATGATGTGGGTGAAGCTGACCTTGCTCTGCCCGGCGCGCGTGCGGTAGCCGTTGATGATCTTGCGGTTGACCTCGAGCAGCTTGGCGGGCACGTTGCGGAAGCTCGTCGCCGTGGGGACGGCGAGGCTGCGCTCCATGTTCGCGGCGATCGCGGCACCTGCGCCACGGATCGGCTCACCCAACTCGGCGGCGGGAGCGGGAGCGGCTGCGGCGGAAGCAGTTGCAGGGGCGGCGGACGCGGTGGGAGCTGGCGCAGGAGCGGCCGGCGCTGCCGCGGGCGCTGCGCCGCTGGAAGCCGGGGCGGGCGGTGTCGCGGCGGGTGCGGCCGCGGCGAGATCGGGCGAGGTGCTCTTGTAGTCGGAGAAGAACTCCTGCCATGCCTCGCCCACCGCGGCGGGGTCCACCAGGTACTGCTCGTACATCTCGTCGACGAGCCAGGAGTTCGCGCCGAAGGATTGGCCGGTTTCTTGCTGTGTTGACATCACCGCTGATGGTATCGGTCCAAGCCTGCCCGGATTGAGCACATCGGGTTGCTCCGACCACCCGTCACACGGCCGTTGGAGCGGGCTCGCGGCGGATGAGACACCCGACACCTTGAATTAAGCAAGTGCCGACTTGTAGAATGCGCTCATGCAGACCCGACACCTCCTCGCCAGCTCCGTTGCCGCCATCGCCGCATTCGCGCTCGCCGGCTGCGGCAGCTCCGACTCGCCCGCCGCCACTGTTCCCGCCGACGCCGGACTGGTCGTCTACGCCGGGCCTGGCATCAAGTTCGACCAGACCGAGTACACCGCTGCCGCGGGCAGCAGCGTGAAGGTCGCCTACGAGAACCGCGACGCCCAGCGGCACACGCTGGACATCGTCAGCGCCGACAAGACGGTCATCGGCAAGGAACTGGCCGTGGGCAAGAGCGGTGATGTCGAGGTCAGCACCTACGATCTCCCCGCCGGCACGTACAGCCTGGAGTGCCTCGTGCCCGGGCACGACGCGATGCGAGCCACGCTCGTCGTCAAGTAACCGCACAGCGCACTGAAAACTGGAACGGCCGCCCCGCGAGGGGCGGCCGTTTCGCGTCCGAGGATCCAATCGACTACTTCTTGAACAGGATCTCCGAGAGGATCCAGAGCACGGCCCACATCGAGAACGCGGTGATGATCGCGTTCTTGTGGCTCTCGTACGGCCAGAGCAGCTTGTTCGTGGTGGCCTTGCCGCCGATCAGGCCGAGCGCGTTGATCTCGAACACGGCGGCGATGACGATCGAGATGATGAAGAACGTGACGGCCTTGCTGCCGGCGACGTTGCCGAACGCACCCGAGTAGAAGTGCGTTGCGCCGACCATGAAGAACAGCATCGAGACCGAGTAGATCGTGTTCTGGCGGCTGGCGAGCGCAGCGCTGCGGCCGGCGGCAGCGGCGGCCGGGTCGGCGGGGTTGCCGGCCAAGACGTTGGCGGCGTTGGCGAGCACGACCTTCTGGTTCTTCCAGATGACCATCCAGACGTTGGCCGCCATGGTGATGCCGAGGACCATGCCGACGGCGATGACCGAGTCGTGACCGGCGCCGAACAGCGACTTGTCGGTCATGAAGTCCTTCATGTAGTCCTTCGTGATCCCGACGATCAGCAGGCCGGTGACCAGCGTGAACAGCGCTGCCCAGCGGAACCACCAGAGGGCGCGGCGAGCGACCTTGTCGATGGCCATGTTGCGCGACTTGCCGTCGTCACCGAACGCGGCGAACGCCGGGACCTGCACGAGGTTGAAGTAGTACAGCAGGCCGATCCAGGTGATGCCACCGAGGACGTGCAGCCATCGGAAGCCAAACGTGAGTCCGAATCGTGTAAGCAGCTCCATGTGGAGTCCCCCATTTAGTGAAGTGGTCGGTTCGCTTAAGAACGTAGCACCACGGTGGGGGGTGAAGAAGGAATCGAGGCGGGCTCTACGCCGACCTCGTCGACACCGCCGCCGACCTCGACGGATAGCCTGGCGAAGCCATGGCTCACGAATACATCTACACGTGCTACAAGCTCGCCCGTCACTACCCGCCCGACCGCACGGTGCTCGAGAACATCTCGCTGTCGTTCTACCCGGGCGCCAAGATCGGCGTGCTCGGATCGAACGGTGCCGGCAAGTCGAGCCTGCTCAAGATCATGGCCGGGCTCGACGACGGGTTCTCGGGCGAGGCTCGCCTGACTCCGGGCTTCACCGTCGGCTACCTCGCCCAGGAGCCGCAGCTCGATCCCGACAAGGACGTGCTCGGCAACGTGATGGACGGTGTCGCCGAGGTCAAGGGCGTGCTCGATCGCTACAACGAGGTCATGGCGATGTGGGCCGACCCCGACGCCGACTACGACAAGATCGGCGTGCTGCAGGCCGAGCTGGAAGACAAGATCGCGGCCACCGACGCGTGGAGCCTGGAGCGCAACGTCGAGATCGCGATGGACGCTCTGCGTTGCCCGCCGAACGACGCCGACGTCACCACGCTGAGCGGAGGTGAGCGTCGCCGCGTGGCCCTGTGCCGGCTGTTGCTCAGCCACCCCGATCTGCTCCTGCTCGACGAGCCCACCAACCACCTCGATGCCGAGAGCGTCGAGTGGCTGGAGCGGTTCCTCAAGGACTACAGCGGCACCGTCGTGGCGATCACCCACGATCGCTACTTCCTCGACAACGTCGCCAAGTGGATCCTCGAGCTGGACCGCGGCAAGGGGTTCCCGTTCGAGGGCAACTACTCCAGCTGGCTGGAGCAGAAGCAGGAGCGCCTCGCTCGCGAGGAGAAGAGCAACGAGAACCGCCGCCGCACGGTCGAGCGCGAGCTGGAGTGGGTGCGGATGTCGCCCAAGGCTCGCCAGAGCAAGGGCAAGGCCCGCCTGTCCGCGTACGACAAGCTGTTCGCCGAGGCTGAAGCCGCCGAGCGCGGGCCGGACAAGCTGGAGATCGCAATCCCGGCCGGCAAACGCCTCGGCGACACGGTGATCGAGGTCCAGCACCTCGCCAAGGCGTTCGGCGAGAAGCTCCTCGTCGAGGACCTGTCGTTCTCGCTTCCTCGCGCCGGCGTCGTCGGCATCATCGGCCCCAACGGCGCCGGCAAGACCACGCTGTTCAAGATGCTCACCGGCCAGGAGAAGCCCGACGACGGCACGGTCACCATCGGTGACACCGTTCAGCTGGCCTACGTCGACCAGAGCCGCGACACGCTCGACGACGACGCCACCGTCTACGAGGAGATCACCGGCAACATCGAGCACATGAAGGTCGGCAACCGCGAGATCAATGGCCGCGCCTACGTGGCCAGCTTCAACTTCAAGGGCAGCGATCAGCAGAAGCGGGTCGGCGACCTCTCCGGCGGCGAGCGCAACCGCGTCCACCTCGCCAAGCTGCTCAAGACCGGCGGCAACGTGCTGCTCCTCGACGAGCCCACCAACGACCTCGACGTCGACACGTTGCGCGCGTTGGAGAACTCGCTCGAAGCGTTCCCCGGATGTGCCGTCGTGATCAGTCACGATCGCTGGTTCCTCGACCGCATCGCCACCCATGTGCTGGCGTTCGAGGGTGACAGCCAGGTGCGCTGGTTCGAGGGCAACTTCAGCGAGTACGAATCGTGGCGGCACAAGGAATTGGGCTCCGCTGCCGATCAGCCGCACCGGATCAAGTTCAAGCCGCTCTCTCGCTGACATGGTCCAACCGGCATGACGCTGAAGGCCCTGCGAACGATCTGTGCGGCCGTGTTCGTGTGCGGCATCGCGGGCCTGATCATCAGCTCCGTGCTGAACAACAACGGTGCGGTGCTCACCGTCGGTCTCGTCACGGTCGTCGCAGCCGTGTCGCTGCTGGCGGCCTCCGCCGTCGTGCGGCGTGAGCCGATCGACGCGTTCGAAGACGCCGATGCCGAGCGCCTGGAGTCGTCGGTGCAGCAGCTCGTCGCGGCCGGCGCTCCGGAGACAGACGTGCGCAACCTCGTCCGCGAGGCAATGCGGCTCGGGCGGCGCGCATGAGCGTGGACGCGGCGCGCGAGATCGTGGCCGAGACCGACGCGCAGCTCGCGACTCGCCTCGCGGTGGAGGCCGGTCGGCTCCTCGTCGAGCTGCGCAACGACATGTTCGCCGAGTTCGCTGCGCCGTGGCAGGTCATGGACAACGGCGACATGCTCGCCCACCGCTACCTCATGCACGAGCTCGCCGAGCACCGGCCACTCGACGCAGTGCTCTCCGAAGAAGGCGCGGACGACGGACGCCGGCATCGCACCGACCGGGTCTGGATCGTCGATCCCCTCGACGGCACGAACGAGTACGGCGAGCGCGGCCGCTCGGACTGGGCCGTGCACGTCGCCCTGTGGAACGCCGATCGGCTCACTGCCGCGGCGGTGAGCCTGCCGGCGATGGATCTCGTCTTCGCCACCGATCCGCCGCCGGAGCTGCCGCCGCGCAAGTTCGCCAAGCCACGGATGATCACGAGCCGCAACCGCGCGCCCCACGCGGCAGTCATCGTCGCCAACGCACTCGGCTGCGAGGCGGTGCGGCTCGGGTCGGCCGGAGCCAAGGCGATGGCCGTGGTGCTCGGCGAGGCCGACATCTACCTGCACGACGGCGGGATGTACCAGTGGGACTCGGCGGCCCCCACTGCCGTCGCCGCGGCAGCCGGTCTGCACGTGAGCCGGATCGACGGGTCGCCGCTCGTCTACAACCAGCGCGACGCGTGGCTGCCCGACTTCCTGCTCTGTCGGCACGAGTTCGCCGAACCGGTGCTCGACGCGCTGTGGGGTGAGCGGTGGCGCCGGCGGCGTGACGCAGGATGGCCATGAGCCGGTCGGCAGGCATCGCACGGAGCTGCCGCGCATGGAGTTGCCGCGCATGGAGTTGAAGGCGACACGCTTCGAGGTGGACGGTCACGTGGCGACGGTGTGGCTGCACCGTCCGCAGCGGCACAACGCGTGGACCGGACGGATGCACACCGAGTACCGGTGGATCCTCGCCGAGCTGGAGGCCGACCCCGAGGTTCGGGCCGTCGTGGTGACGGGCACACCCCCGGCGTTCTGCGTGGGCGGAGACAGCGAGGCGCTGGCCGGGCACGCCGAACGCGGCAGCTACGACACCGGGCTCGGCGACGCACCTGCCACACCCGGTCACGGCGTGCGGCCCGAGTTCGACCACGAGTTCGCCTTCCAATTCGGGATGCGCATGCCGTTGATCGCGGCCGTCAACGGTGCGTGCGCCGGCATCGGACTGGCCGTCGCGATGTTCTGTGATCTCCGCTTCGTCAGTGGCCCGGCGCGAATGACCACCGCCGCGGCAAAGCTCGGCCTGCCCGCCGAGTACGGATTGAGCTGGATCCTCCCCCGCCTCGTCGGCGTCACCCGGGCCACCGACCTGCTCCTGTCGGGCCGGGTCTTCACGGGGACGGAGACCGCGGAGTGGGGACTGTGGAACGGTGTGTGTGTCGACGGCGACGAGACGCTCGCGATCGCGACGAGGTATGCGCACCTCTTGGCCGACACCACCGGACCTCTGGCGGTCGCCACCACCAAGCGGCAGGTCTACGACGATCTGCTCAGCCACGACGTCGGCCACTCGATCGTGGAGTCCAAGCGGCTGATGAACGAGGCGATGGCCAACGCCGAGTATCGCGAAGGCGTTGCCGCTCTGCGAGAGCGACGCCCACCGAACTTCTCCTGACGCGCGCGTCACACCCGTTCTCCGCGACACGGGGTGCACAGCGACGATCAGCCAGCCAGACTGGCGAGGTGCCGACGCTCGCCAACCAAGACCAGACGTGGGGGGCGTTCACCGACGCTGCGCCCTGGGTGCTCGACCGCTCCGCCATCACCTGGCTGCCGGTCGCCAACCGCCTCCGCGCCGCCGCGCAGGCCGAGGTGCCACGACTGACCAAGCCGTCGAAGCTGCCGCCGGGCACGCGCGTGCTCACCGTCGCCGGGCGGCTCGGCTTCGCACTCCTGCCGTGGGCGATCCGCAAGAAGCGCAAGAAGTACGCCGATCAGGGCGCCAGCCGAGCGGACGTGTCGCTGCGCCTGCGCATGGCAGCCGAGCGACTCGGCCCGACCTACATCAAGCTCGGCCAGATCATCTCCAGCGGCGACGGTCTGTTCCCCGCTGAACTGGTCAGCGAGTTCAAACTGTGTCGCGACCAGGTCGCGGCCGAGTCCTGGGACGATGTGCGCCTCACGGTGGAGCAAGACCTCGGGGCGCGGCTCGAGGACGTGTTCTCGTCCTTCGAGACCAAGCCGATCGCGGCGGCTTCCATCGCCCAGGTCCATGCCGCCACCCTCCGCACCGGCGAGCAGGTCGTCGTCAAGGTTCAGCGACCGTCGGTCAGCACGCTCGTCCGCAAGGACCTGCGCGTGATGGCGTGGCTGGCACCGCACCTCGTCGGCCGCATCCCGATCGCTGCGCTGGCCAATCCGCCGGCGCTGGTCGAGCTGTTCGCCGAGACCATCGTCGAAGAACTGGACTTCCGGATCGAGGCCGCGAACATGCTCGACATGTCGGCGGTGCTGAAGAACCTGCAGCAGGACCGCTTCGTGGTCCCTCGGCCGCACCCGAAGCTGGTGACCAGGCGGGTGCTCGTGATGGAACGCGTCGACGGGTTCAACTTCGACGACGTCGCCGGCATGCACGACGCCGGCATCGACACCGAAGCCGTGATCCGCTCCGGGATGATCGCGTTCATGGAGGGGGCGATGATCGAGGGCATGTTCCACGGTGACCTCCACGGCGGGAACATGCTTGTGCTCGAGGACGGCCGCACGGCGCTGCTCGACTTCGGCATCGTCGGCCGGCTCAGCGACGACCGGCGGATGGCGTTCCTGCGGATGATGCTCGGTGCCACCACCAACGACGTGCGCGGCCAGGTCGCTGCGCTGCGCGACCTCGGTGCGCTCCCCCACGACACCGACCTCGACGCCGTGATCAAGGACCTCCGGCTCGACCAGCCGACCATCGACCCGACCTCGCTGTCCGGCGAGGAGCTCGTCAAGGAAGTCCAACGCGTCGTCAAGGCACTGCTCGGCTACGGCGCGCGACTGCCCAAGGAACTGATGCTGTACGTCAAGAACATGGTGTTCCTCGATGGCGCGATCGCCCGGCTGGCCCCGAACCTCGACATCATCGGTGAGATCGCGAACATCTCGATGCTGTTCGCCGAACGCCACGGCGAGCGCCTCGGCCGCGAGCTCGGCGTGACCGCAGACTCGTGGGCCGTCAACCTCGACACCGTGAAGGCCGGCTTCGGCCTCGAACCCACTGTCGACTCGCTGACCTACAAGGACCTCCAGGCCCGGCGCGAGCTGATCCAGAAGCGGATGCGCGACCACGTCGGCAGGTGATGCCGGGCCGCCGCCTCGATCGGCCCTAACCTGTACCACCTCATGCGTCTCGTGATCGCCCGCTGCACCGTCGACTACAACGGGCGGCTCTCCGCCCACCTGCCCGAAGCCGTGCGCCTGATCATGGTCAAGGCCGATGGTTGTGTCGCCATCCACGCCGACGGCGGCGCGTACAAGCCGCTCAACTGGATGAACGCCCCGAACACCCTGGTCGACAACGGTGATCACTGGGTGGTCACCAACCCCAAGGCAGAGCAGCTGGTCATCAACCTGCTCGAGATCATCCACGAGGCCGGCCACGAGCTGGGTGATGATCCCGGGCTGCAGAAGGACGGCGTCGAGGCCCATCTGCAGGAGCTGCTGGCCGCCACTCCTGGTTCGATCGAGCTCGGTCTGACCCTGGTGCGACGCGAGTACCCGACCGCCATCGGCCCGATCGACCTGGTGTGCCGGGATGCCAGTGGCCAGGTGGTGGCGATCGAGGTGAAGCGTCGCGGCGAGATCGACGGCGTCGAGCAGCTCGCCCGGTACATCGAACGCCTGCACCTCGACTCCTCGCTCGGGGCGGTGCGCGGCGTGTTCGTGGCCCAGGTCGTCAAGCCCCAGGCGCGGGTGCTGGCCGAGGCGCGCGGGTTCACGTGGGTCGAAGTGAACTACGACGACTTGCGCGGCTTGCAGACCGACGAGCTGCGCCTGTTCTAATCGCGAGATGGCTGAACCGTCCCCACCTCCTGCGGCCTCCTTCCAGGACCGGATCGACGCACTCGTCGGCTCGCCGATGGGTTCGGGAACACCGAACGTCGCACCCGACCCGGTGAACCAGCCGATGATCCGCCACTGGGCCGCCGCGTTCGAGGACAGCAACCCCGCCTACGTCGATCCGGAGTTCGCCGAGTCATCCCGGTTCGCAGGCATCGTTGCCCCGCCATTGATGCTGCAGACGTGGACGATGGCGACGCCGATGATCACTGGCATCAAGGGGCGGGGCGGCGCACCCTTGCCGTCGAACGATCGCAGCCCGTTGACCGTGTTCGACGATGCCGGCTTCGTCGGCACGCTGGCATCCAACTCCGAGTTCGAGATCCACCGGTACCTCCGCCTCGGCGAGACCGTGTCCGCGCGGACGGTCATCGAGTCGATCTCGTCGGAGAAGACCACACGCATCGGCGTCGGTCACTTCGTCACCTGGGTCACGACGTATGCCGTCGAAACAGGGCCGGGCGAGCCCGCCGAGGTCGTCGGCATCCAGCGGTTCCGGATCCTCAAGTTCAAGCCAGGGAGCGCCGCATGAGCCACCGTCGCACCCTGACGCTCGCCGACGTGTCCGTCGGGGATGCACTGCCCGAGCTGGTGATCGACATGATGGCCACCGTGGTCGTCGCAGGTGCCATCGCGACCCGCGACTTCATGCCGGTGCATCACGACCGCGACTATGCCAACGCCCAGGGCTCGCCGGAGATCTTCATGAACATCCTCTCCGACACGGCGTACTGCAGCCGTTTCGTCACCGATTGGGCGGGGCCGGAGGCGATCGTGCGTTCACTGAAGATCCGTCTCGGCGGGCCTGCCTACGCGAACACCACGCTGACGTACACCGGCTCCGTCACGACAGTCGACGCCCTTGACAGCGGGGAGGCGGATGTCGAGGTCACGTTCCAGGCCGTCAACGAGTACGGCCAACACGTCAGCGGGACGATGGTGATCAACCTGCCCGCCGGGTGAGGCGACAGTAGATTCGAACGCATCATGCAGCACGTCAACGGTGTCCTCCAGCACTACGAGTGGGGCCATCCAACTGCGATCGCGGAGCTGCTCGGCATCGAACCCGACGGTCGGCCACAGGCCGAGCTGTGGTTCGGCACCCACCCCGCAGGTCCCGGCACGCTCGACGACGGCCGAACGCTCGAGTCGGTGGTCGGCCCGCTGCCGTACCTGCTCAAGGTCCTGGCTGCGGGTGATCCCCTGTCGTTGCAGGTGCATCCATCGCGTGAGCAGGCGGAGGCCGGGTTCGACCGTGAGGACGATGCGGGGATCCCGCTGCACGCCCCACAGCGCAACTACCGCGATCGCATGCACAAGCCGGAGCTGATGTACGCGTTGACGTCGTTCGAGGCCGTGTGCGGCATCGCCCCGCTCGCCGAGACTGATGCGCTGCTGGCCGAACTCGGCGAGCCCGCGGCGTCGCTGCGCTCGGTGCTCGTCCACGGCGGCGTCGACGCAGCGATCGGTCTGCTGCTGCACGATCGCCCGGACCTGTCCGAGCTCGTCGATGCCGCCTCGCGCCACCCCGATGCGCGTTGTCGCTGGCTGGCCGTCGCAGCCGACCTGTACCCCGCAGACTCCTCCGCGGCCATCCTCTTGTTGCTCAACTACGTGCACATGCAACCAGGCGAGGCGATCTTCCTCGCAGCCGGCAACATGCACGGCTATCTCCGCGGCGTCGGCATCGAGGTCATGGCCAGCTCCGACAACGTGCTGCGCGGCGGGCTGACCGTGAAGAACATCGACGTCGACGAGGTGCTGCGCATCCTCGACGACTCACCGCTCGTCGACCCTCTCGTTCACCCGCAGGTCGGGCCCGACGGTGGCATCGAGTACCCGGTGCCCGTCGACGACTTCCGAATCGCGCGCTACGACATCGACGGATCGGCGGCATGGATCGCCGATGGCCCGGAGCTGATCTTCTGCCTCGACGGCGCCGTCGGCGACCTGTCCCGGGGCCAGTGCACGGCCGCCGTCGACGGCGAGCACATCGAGCTCACCGGCACCGCCACGGTGTTCCGCGTCGGCGGCCGCGCCCCCGCCTGACGTCCGCTGGAGGCCTTGCGCGCCGACCGGTCGCGTCACAAGGCCTCCAGCTACCCGAGCCCGTTCCGACCGGAGGCCTTGCGCTTCGGCCGGTCGCGTCACAACGCCTGCGCTTCGGCGGACCGGCCT
>JAOBWO010000281.1 GCA_025463415.1 Acidimicrobiales bacterium
CTGCTGGGCCAGCGCACCGGCCAGCGTCACCGGCGCCATCGCCCCGGCCAACGTGAACGGTGTGATGCACACGATCTGGTTGCGCTTCGAGTACTCGAGGATGCCGTGGATCATCGGCGTGTCCAGCCGCAACGGCGAGCTGGTGTTGACGATCGTGAAGATCGACGGCTCGCGCTCCAACGTCTCGTCGTCGATCTGGCGTCCGATGCGGACCATCTCGAGGCAGTCGATGTTTCGTTGCCGGCCGAGGCTGTACGCATGGAACGGCTTGTCCGTCAGCACGAGCGCGTCGAGCGTTGCGTCGAGATGGCGGATCGACGCGTGGAGGTCGATCGGCTCGACCGGGTAGCCGGAGATGAAGTGCACCGAGTTGAGCATCTGAGTGAGGCGGAGCAGGTTCTGGTAATCGGCGTGGTTGCCGATCCGCCGGCCGCGATCGAGATCGAGAACGTTGGGCGCGCTGGCGACCGATCCGAACGCCGTGTAGTCACCGCCGATCACGAGGTCGTGCTCAGGGTTTCGCGAGTGGAACGTGAACTGCGCCGGGGCCGTTTTGATCAGCTCGGTGACCATCTCACGGTCGAAGTGGACTCGCTCGGTACCGGCGTCCACGGTGGCGCCGGCTTTGACGAGCAGATCGCGCGCCTCCTCGTCGAGGAAGTCCATGCCGACTTCTTCGAGGATCCGCATCGACGCGATGTGGATCGACTCCAGCTCGTCGGCCGACACGACGTTGGTCGGCGCGTACGGCAGGCGTGGCTGGCGGAACGCACGCTGCACCGGCAGGCGGCTGCGCTCTGCCGTCGACCGACCCTTGCGTTGGCGAGCGCCACCGCCACTCGTCTCGATGTGCAGATCCGTCACCGGCGAGATACTAGCCACGCGTAGTCGGTACGTCTGTACCGCGAATAGGACTCCGCAGAGCGTTCACATTCGACGTCCGAGGGCAGTGGTCGCGGCACGCGCGGCTGCGGCGACGGCGGCCGGATGCCCAGAATCGCCCCACGGTTGGAAGGTGAGCGGACTGGTCGCGCAACAGCGAACCGTGGTGCGCCTTTGAGCGTGCAGCTGGCCGCCGCAGCCAGCTTCGGGGACATGTTCATCTCGGCAGGCGGGTGGCTGGGTTGTCACGCCGACAACGCGGCCACCCGTCCGCCGAAACGGGAACGATCCCGGCGGACACCCAGCCGCTCAGAAGCGCACCACGGTTCGACGGTGAGCGGACAGGTCGCCCAACCGCAAACCGTGGTGCGCCTTTGAGCGTGAAGGTGGCGCCTCAGTTGCGGTAGCGGAGGGCGATGGCCCGTTGCTCTTTGAGGAACGCAGGCATGTCGGGTGGCTGCACGACGGCGCCGCGGATCAGGTCGTCGAACTGCGCGGTGAGGGTGCGCACGTGCTCGGTCGAGGTGAGGACGAGGTACATCTGGCCGAGGTAGAGGGCGGCTCGCAACGGACCGAAGATGGTGACGGGCGCCGCGTACCGCTGACGTCCGTCGAACAGGAACCAGCGCAACGTGGGGTAGAGCTCGTCGCAGAGCTCGATCATGTGGTCCAGCTGTGCCAGCCGGCTCTTCAGCTCCAGCTTGCGCCAGATCCCCGCACCTCGCGCGAAGAGCTCGACGGCTTGGATCGAGTTGCAGCACTCCATGTCGGTCTCGGGGCCGCGAGTCCACGCCAACCGCGCCGACGCGGTCTCGATCAGCTGCTCCGGTGTGGTGGCCACGAACTCGTTCATCTCGTAACGGATCGTGTCGTCCGTCTTGAGCAAGTCCGGCAGCGTCGATGGCACGTACCGGATCTTGTAACCGATCGCATCCTTCAGCCAGCCGATCAACCGCTCGTCGTTGTGGGCGAGCGCGTTCTTGGCGAACGACATCTGCTCGTCCATCAGCTCGGCCTGCATCGGCCCGACGTTGCTCAGGCCGATCAACCAGTCGAGCGACGACTGCTGTTGCTCCGCGATCGTCACCAGCGTCTCGACGCGTGGCAGCCGCCGGTTCGACGAGGAGAGCAGCTGGGACAGCGTCGATCGGTCCAATCCGACGGCGAGGGCGAACTCACTCTGGTTCAGCCCCGAATCGCGGATGACTTTGGTCAGTCGTTCCTGGAATGTCCGCAACAGGTCGTGCCGGTCGATCATGCCAGGTCACGCTACTCACACCTGGAAGGGCATGTTGTGCAACGGCAACATATGGGGTGTTCACGCATCACATGTGGTCCACAACCCGTGCAAGTGCGGCGAATGTGCGCAAATACCCCACCAAATTGGTCATGATTAGCAGCTGGCTGCGATAGAGAGACAGCAATGGCCGCCAGCACGTTCGATCGAACCGGCAGAATCGAGTGGCCGACGGTCGTCGCGATCGTCGGTTTCTGGGTCGCGTTCGTTGCCACGCTGCTGCTGGCGCACATGCTGCCGACGGTCCTGACGGTCGTCCTGCTGGCGTTGCTGAGCGGGTTCTACATGTCCCTCCAACATGAGGTGATCCACGGGCACCCGACGCCGTGGCGCACGCTCAACCGCGCCTCGGTGGGGGCGCCGCTCGTGCTCCTGCAACCGTTCGAGCGATACAGCGCAGTGCACACCGCGCATCACGCCAGCGACATCACCAATCCGGTCGACGATCCGGAGAGCTTCTACGTCACGCCCGAAGCGTGGCGTCAGGCCCGGATCCTCAAGCGCTGGTTCCTGCTGGCCAACCGCACGCTCTTCGCCCGGCTGACGATCGGTCCGATCTACTCGGCGTGGCAGATGGTGCGCTACGACCTCCGCCTCATGCGCCATCAAGCGGGCGTGCGTCGCACGTGGGCCGTCCACGTGCTGGCGGCGACGCTCGTCGTGGCCGCGATTCGGATGACCGGCACGCCGCTGTGGGTGTACGGCCTCGGCTTCGTCTACGGCGGCATGGTCGTGACGTCGTTGCGCTCCTTTGCCGAGCACCGCGCTGTCGGGGACGGCCAGACCCGCTCGGCCGTGGTGCAAAGTGGCCGTTTCTTCGGCCTGCTGTACCTGAACAACAACTTGCACCACGCCCACCACTCGCTGCCCGGCGCGGCGTGGTACCGGTTGCCTCAGATCAGCCGCGACCTCGACTCACCGGCGATCGCCGGCGATGGAGCCGGCTACTACCACGGCTATCTCGCCATCGCTCGCGCCTACATGTTCCGCTCCTTCGAGCAGCCCGTGAACCCGCTGCTCGAGAAGGCGTCCGCATGAGTCGCTACGCAGCACTCGGCATGTACCCGTTCCCGGCCCTCCGGTCGGCGTGGGACGAGCTCTACCTCGCGGTCGCGACCGAGGCCCGTCGTCATGGCGTCGATGCCCCCGCAGCGCTGCGATGGGATGTCGACCCGCACGACACCTGGCTCGACCCGGACCTCGCGGTCGGCATGACGTGTGGCTGGCCGCTCGTCACGGCATTGCGCGACCAGGTGCGGATGGTCGGCACGTTCGCCTACGACATCCCCACCGCCGGCCCGCAGCCGCACATGTACCGCACGGTCATCATCGCTCGCGACGACGTGCCGCTGGACCGCTTGTCCTCGGCACGCACCGCCGTGAACTCGGTGGACAGCCTCTCCGGGCACATCAGCCTGCTCGCGGCGTTCGGTCACGGCGCTGCGTGGCCGGGCGACATCATGTTCACCGGTGCGCACGTGCTCAGCATCCAGGCGGTTCGCACCGGCGAAGCCGATGTCGCGTCGATCGACGGGATGACCTGGGCGTTCCAGCAGCGCACCGCGCCGGAGACGCTGACGGGCCTCGTCGAAATCGGCTACGGACCGTTCGTGCCGTGCCTGCCCGTGATCGTCGGCGCGCATGCGACCGACATCGAGCGCGATGGATGGCGGGCAGCCTTCGTCGAAGTCATCCGCAGCCGAGCCGTGCCCGCCGCGTTGGACACGCTGATGATCCGCGACTTCGTCCCTCGCCACGACGGGGACTACGACGCCGAACTGGCCGGCCTTCGCCTGCGCCACGCGGTCATCGCCGGCTGAGCCCGCCGGCTGCCTCAGGTCTGGATGTCGAGCACGGTGTCGGCGAGTCGGTCGAGGTCTGCGCGCCACGTCGTCGGTGAGCCGACCGGGCGGATGACGAACTTCGACAACCCCTGATCGACGAGGCGGCCGATGAGTGTTCGCAGCTGAGCGGACCCGATCGGGAAGATCTCGTCGATGGCGACGTCCGGCCGCCGAGCTTGCAGTGTGGAGACGGTCGAGGCGTCGGGCTCGACCGCGGCGTACGGGATGCTCAGCCCGAAGTGCTCGGGATCCACGTTGCGTCCCGCCTCGGCGGCCGCAGCGGCGATCGCTGCGACCGCGGTGCCCGACTCTGCCGGAGTGATCGCCGCACCGAGCCAGCCGTCGGCCAGTCGGCCGGCGCGTCGCAGAGCGAGCGGCCCGACGCCACCGAGCCAGATCTCCAAAGGATCCTGCTGGGGCAGGGGCCGCACCTCGACCGCGTCGAAGTCGAGTCGATCGTCATGGTGGGTCACCGCCGCGCCGCTCCACCACTGCCGCAACAACGGGATGATCTCGTCGATCATCCGGCCACGATTCGCGTCGCCGATGCCCAATGCGCCACGCTCGCCGGGTTGGTCCAACCCGGGCACGAGGCTGAGCAGCACTCGCCCGTTGCTCAATCGGTCGAGCTGGGCCAGCTCCTTGGCGAGCAGCATCGGGTTGCGGCCGAGGGGCACGATGTTCGCGCCGAGCTTCAACCGGCGAGTGCGGCCAGCCGCGAACGCGAGCCCGATCAACGGATCGACTGGGGCGCCCATCGGGATGTCGGACAGCCAGATCGTGTCGAACCCGTGCGTCTCCAGCGAGTCGATGAACTCGGCGAGCGCGTCGTCGGTCCACATGTCCACGCCGGGAGACACGGCGAAGCGCACCTTCATCGTTGAACGGCAAGCATCACGCGGCCTAGAAGACTTCGATCGCGGTGACGTACACCGTGCGGCCGGCGGCAGCACCCACGATCAGCACCTGCGCGCCCTTCTCGATCACCTCGGCGCCGTCGACCGGGCGGGCGAAGTAGGTCTCGGTGCCGCCGCGCACCTTGACAGCCACTTCGCCCATCGTTCCCGGACCGACCTTGCCCGTGACGGTTGCGGTCTTGCCCACAAGCAGTTGCTCGGCCAAGTTCAGCCCTCGGCCGGCGGCGTGACGTCGGAGGCCGGCGCGCTCGGCGGGCTCATCACCATCGCGCCGTTCGTGGAGGCGGTGGCCTTGGCATGCTCGGCGGCTGTCTTCGGCACGAACAACCCGCGCAGGAACTCGAAGCTGGCGATGCCGCTGGAGGCGATCTCCATGACCGCTCGGTTCACGCCGGCGGCGCCGTCGAGGACCGTGAAGTTCTGCACGTGGGCGAACGCGCCGGCGGCTTCGCGCACGACTTCGGGCCACCTCTCGGCAAGGCCCTGCATCGCGACGGCTTCGGGGTTGGTGGCCAACGCCTCGGCGCGCGCCTTGATCGTCTTGGCTTCGGCGAGACCCTTGGCCTCGATCGCTTCACCTTCGGCGAGGCCGCGTGCCTTGGTGGCATCGGCGTCGGCGAGACCGGTCGCGCGGGTTGCCGTCGCCTTGGCTTCGGCCTCCAGCGTCGTCCGCTTGGCCTGACCTTCGGCGGTCAGCTCGGCAACCTTGCTGGCCGCCTGAGCGGTGGCGATGTCGGCGTCGCGCTTGGCCTCGGCAGGGCGGATGACCGTTGCAACCAGGATCTGCTGCTGCTTCGCAGCTTCGAGCTGCGCCGTGTGCGTCTCCTGCTCGACGACGTTCTGCCGAGCGGATGCCTGCGCCAGTGGGCCGGCCTGAGCGGCCTCGGCGTTGGCCTTGTCGACCTCCGCCTGGAACCCGGCCTCCTTGATCGCGGCGTTGCGCTGGGCCTCGGCCTTCAGCGCGTTGGCCTGTTGCTCGCGCTCGGTGGCCTCACGGTCCGCGTCGGCCTGGGCGATGCGGGCCGCGGAAGCGACGGCGGCGGTGTGCGGCATAGCGAGGTTCTTGATGTAGCCGGTGGGGTCGTCGATCTCTTGGATCTGCAGCGAGTCGATGATCAGGCCGAGCTTGGTCATCTCGGAGCCGGACGCCTCACGGGTGCGGGCGGTCAGCTGCTCGCGGTCGCGGATCATGTCCTCCACGGTCATCGAGCCGACGATGGAGCGGAGGTGGCCGGCGAACACGTTGTGCACGCGCTGGTCCATCAGGTTCTGCTGGTCGAGGAACCGTCGGGCGGCGTTGGTGATGCTGCCCGGGTCGTCGCCGATCTTGAAGATCACGGTGCCACTCACGTGGACGGGGATGCCCTGGTGGGTGACGCAGTCGACCTGGAGGTCGGCCTGGTGCAGATCGAGCGAGAGGCGGCGCACCGCCTGCACGCCGGGCACGACGAGCGTGCCCTTGCCGGTGACGATGCGGAACCCCATCTCGTCGCCGGAGGAATCCTTGGCGATCCCCTTGTCGCGGAGGCCGGAGATGATCAGCGCCTCATTGGGCTCTGCCACCCGCCACATCGCCTTGAACAAGAGGATGGCGACGATGATCGCCCCGACCACGATGGCCGCTGGAACGATCAGAACGGAACTTGCAGCCAATGACATGGCATGTCTCCTTAGTTCGCCGGTGCACCGGCGATGAGGCCGAGCATAGACAGCGGTTTCACGAGTGCGTCAACGCTCTCACCGAATTCTCATCTGCTGGATCCCAGGTCAGCGGCCTCACCCGATGACGGCCTGCGCGGTGCGCGCGATGGCTCAGACGTCCTTGCAGAGGCGGAACGCGTCGTAGATCGCGGCGTGGATGTTGCGCGAGGCGATGGCGTCGCCGATGCGGAACAGCTGGAACGCGCCGTCGGGGTTGGTGCGCACCGCTTGCGTGCGGCCCTGCATCAGCGCGCCGTAGTCGACCGCACCACGGTTGCTCGACTGCTCCTTCAGCTCGAAGTACAGCTCGTCCAGCGGCGCCGTGCCGTACTCGACCACGACCTGATCGACTCGCCGGTCGAAGCGCTCCTCGCCGTAGTCGTTGCCGATGCGCGCGACCAGCTCGTCGCCGTCGCGGCGCACCGAGACCAGCCGGCTGCTGATCGACATGCGCGCATCGGCCTTGGTGAGCGCCTTCGCGTACGGCACATGGTTGAGGCCGCCGACTTCGGGTGCGAAGAACCGTTCGGGCGTGACGAACTCCAGCTCGCTCCCGGCGTTGACGATCACCTCCGCTGCAGACACACCGGGGTGCGCGCCGTTGTCGTCATACAGCAGCACGCGGGGTGCCGGCTTGGCATCGCCGCCGAGGATGTCCCAGCTCGACGTCACCAGCTCTGATCCGGACTCCAACGGCGTCAGCTGGGCGAGGCCACCGGTGGCGACGATCACGACGTCGGGTGACAACGCAGTGACGACCGAGCCGTCGGCATAGGTGTCGTAGCGCACGTCCACGCCGAGCCGCTCCAGCTCCGCGACCCGCCAGTCGACGATGCCGATCAGGTCGCGTCGCCGAGTGTTCCGAACGGCGAGGCGGATCTGCCCGCCCGCCTGGGGCATCGCCTCGAGCAGCACGACGTCGTGCCCGCGCTCGGCCGAGACGCGCGCAGCTTCCAGCCCGCCGGGCCCGGCACCGATCACGACGACGCGACGGGAGACCGAAGCGGGTGGGATCTCGTGCGGCATGGTGGCCTCGCGACCGGTCGACGCGTTGTGGATGCACAGCGCCTCGCCTGCTTCGTAGATGCGGTCGAGGCAGTACGTCGCGCCGACGCACGGGCGGATCTCGGCCTCGCGGCCCTCCATGATCTTGCGCACGATGTGGGGATCGGCGATGTGGCTGCGAGTCATGCCGACGAGGTCGAGCAGACCCTCACGGATCGAGTGGCGCGCGGTGGCGACGTCGTCGATCTTCGACGCGTGCATCACGGCCAGCGAGGTGTTCGCCTTGACCTGGCCAGCGAACTCCAGCGAAGGCGCTGAGCGCATGCCGTGGATGGGGATCACGTCGATCAGCGCTGCATCACTCTCGATGTGACCGCGGATCACGTTGACGAAGTCGATCAGTCCGCGCTCTTCGAAGACGTGCAGGATCGTCAGCCCGTCCTCGCGCGTCAAACCATCGGGCACGCGCTCCTCGACGGCCATGCGCAGACCGACGATGAAGTTCGGCCCGGTCGCAGCGCGGATGCCTTCCAGCACGCGGCGGCCGAAGCGGATCCGGTTCTCGAACGAACCGCCGTACTCGTCGTCGCGGTGGTTGGTGGCGGGGGACCAGAAGCCGTCCATCAGGTGGCCGTAGCACTCGATCTCGATGCCGTCCATCCCGCCGGCTTCCATGCGCGCGGCAGCGGAGGCGTAGTCGCCGATGATCCGTTCGATGTCCCAGTCCTCGGCCTGCTTCGGGAACGCGCGGTGGGCCGGCTCGCGGATCGCAGTGGGCGCGACCAACGGTAGCCAATCGGCCTTGTTCCACCCGGTGCGCCGCCCGAGGTGGCTGATCTGGATCATCGCCGCGCAACCGTGCTCGTGGATGGCATCGGTCAGCTCGCGGATCCAGGGGATGATCTCGTCCTTGTAGGCGTGCAGGTTGCCGAACGCCGGCGGGCTGTCGGGCGACACCACGGCCGATCCAGCCGTCATCGTCAGTCCCATGCCGCCCTTGGCCTTCTCGGCGTGGTAGAGCCGGTACTTCTCCTTGGGCATCCCGTCGTCGCCGTACGCGGGCTCGTGCGAGCTGGACATCACCCGGTTCTTCAACACCAACGACTTGATCGTGAACGGCTGGAGGAGGGGATCGTCGGACGCAGCTGCCATGACCTTTCGTACCACACGATCGCGTCTCGGCGGAAGGAGATCGTGCGTATATCGTGTAACGAACGTGCTGGTTATCGAGGAGCAACCGTGAGTGTCCATGAGCTCGGGCGAGTCCCGCGAATCGTTGCGGGTGACGACGCTCTGACCGAGCTCGTCGGCGCGGTCGAGGCATTGGGCTCCGGCGCCGTGCTGATCGTGGACGAGGCCGTCGCGCTCACCGGGTACGCCGGCCGTGTGGCTGCGGCATTGCGCGGCCTGCCGGTCGTCCAGCACATCGTGCCCGCCGGCGAGCCGACCGTGGCCTCGGTCGATGCCGCGGCCGACGCCGTGCGCGCCCTCGCCGA
>JAOBWO010000287.1 GCA_025463415.1 Acidimicrobiales bacterium
AGCCGCTCATGCGCCATCTCGGCTTCCCCACCCTGATCTGTCACCGCCTCGTCGTCGCCGACGACCGGGTCATCGACTACACCCTGCGCATGCCCGACCAGAAGCGCCGCGCGGTCGAGGCGCTGCAGAGCCTCAACTACCGCGTCGTGGCCGCCGGTGATTCGTACAACGACACGGCGATGCTGGCCGAAGCCGATGCCGGGTTCCTGTTCCACGCACCGGCATCGATCGTCGCCGAGTTCCCCCAGTTTCCCGCGGTCGACGACTACGACGAGCTGCTCGAGCTGATCACCGACCAGCTCACCTGACCGTCCGCTGGACGACGCTCAGTCGAGCACGCCCTTGCAGTCGAACAGGGTGAACGTCGACGCCGTCGGTCCACCCGGGAACGCCTGGGTGCCCGGCTCGGCCGTGTCCTCCTTGGCGTGGTGCTCCCACACGTCGCTGGACACGATCGCGCAGCGCTTGACGACCCACGTCACCGACTCGAGGTTGCCGAACAGCCCGGCGATCAGCCCGCGCGAGCTGCTGGAGATGAGGAAGTACCGTAGCTCGCGGTCGCGGACCTTCTCCTGCAGTTGCGCCTCGCTCTGGATCGGGTCCGAGCCCACGAAGCCACCGATGGCCATCACGGGTTCGCCGGAGGAGATGATCAGCTCTTCGGCGGGCCCCGCGCTCTGCACGGCCACGTCCCATCGCTCGCCGGTGTTGTGCTCACTGAGGAAGGTGTCGAGCGACGGCACGGAGATCGACGGGAACTCGAAGCCACCGTTCGGGGTGATCCGATTCGCCGTGGGGACACCGGAGGGGATCCGCACGGGATGGGCGAACGGCAATGGTCCGGAGACGCCGGCCTGGAGGCTGCCCTGGGTCCACATCGCCGGCGCGAGCAAGACGGCAACCACCGACGCGGCCGTCATGGCAATGGCGGGCCGCGTCCCGGTGGACACGACGCTGCGCCGGCGGGCCAGCCACCCGATGACGACTGCACCCATCGCCGCCGCGATGGTGATGACGGCGACCACGACGAACCAGGTCCGCCACTCGAACCGACGCCAGATCACCCACTGGCCCCAGGCGGTCAGCCCGAGTGCAGCGACACCGATCAACGTGCGGCGACGACCGGCTTCGAGGTCGAACCGGAACGTCGCCACTCCGATCCCCACCAGGCCGGCCAGCGGCGGCCCGACGCCCGCGAGGTAGTACGGGTGCAGCACGCCCTTGGTCGACGAGAACACGATCGCGCCCGCGCCGAACCAGCAACCGAGCACCAACAGCGCGCCGAGTCGCGGCGACCGCCGCAACCGGGTCGACCACAGACCGGCCACCGCTCCTGTGACGCCGAGCGGGAGCAGCCAGCCGATCTGCGACCCCAGCTCACGGTTGAGCAACCGGGTCACGCCGGCCGAGCCGCTGACGAAGCCGAGCCCCACCGTCGCCGGGTTCGCCCGGTTGCCGGACGGTGGCAGACCCTCGCCGCGATCGGGAAGCTGCGACACCGTCGCCGACGGCGACAGGAGCGGTGCGTCGACCGTGGGCCTCCGCGCAGCATCCGCCGCAGCTGCTGATGGCCGCGACGACGGCCGGCTGCCGCGGATCGGGATGCCGGTGGACATGCCGGCGACCTGCTTGAGCCCGTTGCGCTCGAACGCCAGCTCGAACACCGAGTTGGTCTGGGTCGAACCGACGTAGGGCCGCGCGCTGGCAGGCGTGGCCTGCACGGCAACGAACCACCACAGTCCCACCGTTGCCAGCGTGACCGCGCCGACCGCCACCTGAGCGATCCGGACCCGCCATCGAACCGGAGCACACCAGGCGAAGGCGATGAGCAGGCCTGGCATCACGGGTGCCGCCGCGAGCATCTTCGTCGTCATCGCGCACCCGGCGAGCGCACATGCGCCGACCAGCCAGCGCAGCCGCCCGGTGCGGACGGCTTCCATCGCCGTCACCGCGGCGGCCGTCATCAGCAGGACCAGCACCGAGTCGGTGTTGTTGGAGTGGTTGATGACGACGTTGATCGGCGTGACGGCCAGCGCCGCGGCACCGACCAGCCCGGCCGTGGTGCCCCACGTGCGCCGCAGACCCCAGTACAACAACCAGACTGCTGCAGCTCCGGCCAGCACCTCCGGCAGCAGCAGGGCGAGCTCGGAGTACCCGAAGATCTTCGCCGAGATCACCTGGACCCAGAGCGAGAACGGCGGCTTGTCGACCGAGACGTACCCACCGGCGTCGAAGCTGGCGAAGATGAAGTTGTGCCAGCTGGTGCCCATGCTGCGCACCGCTGCCGAGTAGTAGGCGTTGCCCCAGCCCATTGCGCTGAGACCCCATGCGTTGGTGGTGATCGAGACGGCGACGACGGCCGTGATCAACAGCCCTCGAGCTCGCCTGCTCCCTCCCTCGATCACAGGCGAGCAGTGTTCCAGACTTCAGCGGGAATGCCGCCGCGGGGAGGCACCTACAGTGAGCCGATGACCTCCACCCTCCAGGACGTTGCACTCGTCGGCGGACCCGTCTTCTGCGTGGGAGCGCTCGACTTCGATCGCACGGGGACGGGCATCACCCCGCGCCGCCTCCCCGACTGGACCCGCGCACAGGTGCCCGACCTGTTCATGCACTCGATGATCTCGATGGGCTCCGGCGTACGCCTCTCGTTCGCGACCAACTCGGACGTGATCGAGCTCGACGTCCTCGTGACCGGGTTCCGCATCGCCAACGGGATCACCCGGGCGCCGATCTTCCAGCTGCGCGGTTCCGGCGTGCCGACCCAGACCGTTCCCGCGCCGTCGTACAACTGCTTCGTGCTCGACATGACCAATCCGAACGATGTCGGCTTCGAGCCCGGCGAGCCGACCACCATCCGCTTCGAAGGCCTCGGCGGCGACTGGACCTCGATCGAGATCTGGCTCCCCCATGCAGCCAGCACCGAACTGCGCGCGCTGCGCATCTCGGGCGGCGCGGAGGCGCGCGAGGCAGAGCCGTCCGGTAAGCGCCGTTGGCTGCACTACCGCAGCTCGATCAGCCACTTCATGGATGCCGACACCCCACTCGAGGTGT
>JAOBWO010000316.1 GCA_025463415.1 Acidimicrobiales bacterium
TCTTCCTGCCGATCATGGCTGCGGTGACGAGTGGCGGTCTGCTCGCCGTCGGGTGGGTTGCGCTCAAAGTGGGGGCGCTGTCGTACGGCGGGGGGTTCGTGATCATCCCGCTGATGCAGCACGACGCCGTTCAACAGCATCACTGGATGACTGCCGGTCAGTTCCTCGATGCTGTTGCGTTCGGTCAGGTCACGCCCGGGCCCGTGGTCCAGACCGTGGCTGTGGTCGGGTACGCGGCGGCAGGTGTTGGCGGTGGTCTCCTTGCAGCTGCGGTCGCCTTCATGCCCTCGTTCGTGTTCGTGCTGATCGGTGCGCGCCACTTCCAGTCGCTTCGCCACAACGTTGCGGTGCGTTCGTTCCTGGACGGCGCCGGACCCGCAGCGGTCGGTGCGATCGTCGGCGCGGCCATCCCACTTGCCCGTGCCGTGGGCAAGCCGTGGCAGTTCCTCGTGCTCGGCGCTGCACTGGTGTCGCTGTTCGTGTTGCGTCGGGGCGTCGTGGTCACGTTGCTCGCGGCTGCGACTGTGGGCGTGATCGCCGTTCAGCTCGGCGCGCCGCTGTCGCCGCGTTGACGCCTCCGAAACGCGATCACGGTGCGTCGGCCGGGAGGCGATCGACCACCGACGCCGAGACGTGCACGCTCTGGATGGGCGAGACGAGCGCGAGCGCCGAGGTGGTGCGAACGATCCCGGGTAGTGAGAGGACCCGTTCCAACACGTCGTGCAGGTGCTCGTTCGTGCGCGACACGATCCTGCACAGCAGATCCCCCGGTCCCGTGACCTTGTGCGTCTCGAGCACCTCGGGGATGTCCGCCAACCCGACGATGACGTTCGCCTCCTGCCCCTGCGCGATCTCGAGCGTCGTGAATGCCAGGACGCGGTAGCCGAGCGCGGCGAGGTCGACGATCGGCTCGTAGCCGGCGATGACGCCGGCGGCCTGCAATCGGTCGAGTCGTGCCTGCACGGTGTTGCGCGCTTGTCCGCCTCGACGCGACAGCTCGAGGACGTTCGGCCGAGTGACCGAGTCGAGCGAGGAGATGAACCGGTGGTCGGAGGACATCATGTGAAGCAGTTTGTCGCAGATCGAGCCGAGCTCGGAACAGAGTGCTCACCTCCGAACGCCTCCATTGCGCACTGGTCGCACCCGGTGGTGAGATCCCACCATGACATCGCTCGCGCCCGCCGATCCATCCCTGAACGAAACGGCCGCCCTCTTGGGCTGGGACTGCGTCGAGTTCTGGGTCGGCAACGCGCGCACCACTGCGGGCTTCCTCATGTCGGCGTTCGGCTTCGAGTGCACGAGCTACGCCGGTCCCGAGACTGGCGTGACGACCAAGGCGAGCTACGTCCTCGAGCAGGGCGACATCCGGTTCGTCGTCAGTGGTGCGTTGTCGGCGGACTCCCCGATCGCCGAACACGTGCGCAAGCACGGCGACGGCGTCCACGATCTCGCCCTCCGCACGTCGGATGCCACTGCTGCCTTCCGAGCTGCAGTCGACCGAGGCGCCGTGCCGGTGCGCGAGCCATGGACGGAGACCGACGAGTCAGGAGTCCTGAGGCTGGCGCAAGTCGCGGCGTTCGGCGAGACGGTGCACACGTTCGTGGATCGCAGTGGCTATGCGGGCACCCGACTGGAGCCCGGATACGTCACCGACAACCTGCCCTGCACCACCGTCGGGCCGAGCGTCGGTCTCACCCGGCTCGATCACGTCGTCGGCAACGTCGAGAAGGGCCGGCTCGCGGAGTGGGTCGGCTTCTACTGCCACGTGTTCGGTTTCGATCAGCTGCAGCAGTTCGACGATGCGCAGATCCGCACCGAGTACTCGGCGTTGATGTCGACCGTCGTGTGGGACGGAGCGAAGATCGTGATGCCGATCAACGAGCCGGCCGACGGTCTCAAGAAGAGCCAGATCCAGGAGTACATCGAGCACTACGACGGCGCCGGAGTACAGCACATCGCCCTGCGAACCGATGACATCGTGTCGTCGGTTCAGGCCCTTCGCGATCGCGGCGTCCGCTTCATGCGTGTTCCGGACGAGTACTACGTGGACGCCAAGGTCCGCCTCGCAGCATTCGACCTCCCGTGGGCGGAGCTGCAGCGCTTGAACATCCTCGCCGACCAGGACCGTGACGGGTACCTGCTGCAGATCTTCACCGAGACGATCACTGATCGCCCCGCTGTGTTCTTCGAGATCATCGAGCGGCAGGGCGCGAAGGGGTTCGGCGAGGGGAACTTCAAAGCGCTCTTCGAGGCAATCGAACGGGACCAGGAGCGTCGTGGCAACCTCTGATCGCGCGGGCACACGATGACGTGGGCGCCGGTCCCGTTCGGGTCCCCGTTCTCGATGGCGAACCTGCCGTTCGGAGTCGTTCGGCCGCGTGGCTCCGACGACCGCGCCTCGCGCGTCGTCGTGCGCATCGGCGATCACGTCCTCGACCTCGCTGCTGCCGGGATCGAACCCGAGCTGACCACTCGGTCGACGCTGAACGCACTGATGGCTTCGGAACGTGGTGACGCGATCCGAGCACGTGCGGCCGACGTGCTGCAGGGACGGGAACGAGGCGATTGGCTCTGGCCGGTGGCCGACGTCGAGGTGCTGCTGCCGGTGGCGGTGGGCGACTACGTCGACTTCTATTCGTCGCTCGATCACGCGACGAACCTGGGCCGGATCCTGCGCCCGAACGACGAGCCGCTGCTGCCCAACTGGCGCCAGCTGCCGGTCGGCTACCACGGCCGCGCCGGCACGGTCGCGGCGAGTGGCACACCCGTGACGCGGCCTGACGGACTTGTCGCCGGACCAGACGGAATCGGCCGGCTGCAGCCGACTGCCGCGCTCGACTTCGAGCTGGAGGTCGGGTTCTTCGTCGGCGGCCCTCGAGCCGCACGCATCGCCCCGGACGACGCCGACCGGCACATCTTCGGCGCAGTGCTGCTCAACGACTGGTCGGCACGTGACATCCAGTCGTTCGAGTACCAACCGCTCGGGCCCAACGTCGCCAAGAGCTTCATCACGAGCATCTCCCCCTGGGTGGTCACGATGGACGCGCTCCGCCCGTTCCTCGTCGAATCGCCCGTCCAGGAGCCGGCACCCGACCCCTACCTATGGATGCAGCGACCGTGGGGTCTGGACCTCGCGCTGCAGGTCGACCTGAACGGTCACACGCTCGCCGCAACGAACTTCGACCGCATGTACTGGACCTTCGCACAGCAGCTGGCGCACACCACCGTCAACGGAGCGACGACCGGAGCCGGTGACCTCTTCGGTTCGGGAACGGTCAGCGGACCGACACCCACAGAGCGCGGCAGCATGATCGAGCTGACATGGCGTGGAGCGAACCCGATCCACCTCGCCGACGGCTCGACCCGCTCGTTCCTCCACGATCGGGACACCGTCACGATGCGCGGCTTCTTCGGTGAACACGCGGGAGCGCGAACGGATCGCGTCGGGTTCGGTGACCTGACCGGCACGGTCATCGGTTCAGACCTCACTCATTCGTCGACCGGAAAGGACCGCGATGCCGCACTATCGAGCTGAGGGTGACGTTCCACGCAAGCGCCACACTGTCCACCGCGTCCGCGGCGAGATCGTGTTCGAGGAGCTCATCGGTGCAGATGGATTCTCCGGTGCATCATCGCTGCTCTACCACCGCTGCTCGCCCAGCGCGATCGTGCGCGTCGATGCCGGCGGAGCGGCGCCGGCCACCTTCGAGCCCAACCATCCGGTCCGACCGCTCCACCTGCGCACGGGCATGTTGGAGACCGGCTCGGCCGATTGTGTGACGGGCCGCCGGCCGCTGCTCGGCAACGCAGACATCGAGATCGCGCATGTGCAGGGGTCCGGCTCCAGCAGCCTGTACCGCAACGTGACCGGCGACGAACTGGTCTACGTGCAGTCGGGGTCGGCCACGCTGGAGACGTCATTCGGCACGCTGGCAGTCGGGGCGGGTGACTACGTCCTCATCCCGATGTCCACCGTCCATCGCTGGGCCGTGACGTCCCCGACGATCGAGATGCTGGTGATCAGCGGTCGACGGCACATCAGCATCCCCTCGCGGTACCTCTCGTCAGAAGGCCAGCTGCTCGAGGGCGCGCCGTTCAGCGAACGCGACCAACGTGGTCCGGTCTTCGCGCCGCAGTCCGAGGACGGTGGGAACGTCGAAGTGCTCGTCCGGACGCGTCACGGGATGTCGACGCACGTCCACGCCACGCACCCCTTCGACGTCGTCGGCTGGGACGGGTGTCTCTATCCGTGGGCGCTCAGCATCGCCGACTTCGAACCCGTCGTCGGCCGGATCCATCAACCCCCGTCCGTCCATCAGACGTTCGCCGGCAACGGCTTCGTCGTCTGCAGCTTCGTGCCGCGGCTGCTCGACTTCGACCCGAACTCGGTGAAGGTGCCGTACCACCACGCCAACGTCGACACCGACGAGGTGCTGTTCTACTCGGCAGGCGATTTCGTGAGCCGTTCCGGATCCGGCATCGGCGTCGGCTCGATCAGCGTCCATCCCGCCGGGTTCGTGCACGGCCCGCAGCCGGGCAGCTTCGAGCGCAGCATCGACGCCGACCGCACCGGAGAGACGGCAGTGATGATCGACGTGTTCAGCCCGCTGGGGGTCACCGCTGCCGGCCTCGATGTCGCCGATCCCGAGTACGCGTGGTCGTGGGCTCGGCGGCAGTGAGAGACCTCCCCCCACTGGTCAGCGCCCGAACGTGTCGAGGTAGTCGTGCAGTGACCGTTCGGCGTCGGCAAAGGATTCAGCGGCGAACAGCACGTCCTGGAATGCCGTGATGTCGTATGTGCGCTGGGCCATGGCGGATGGCTCGAACGCCTCGAGTGCGCTGCCGCGGAACGACTGGATCTCGCCGAACGAGCTCAGCAGGCCGGCGCCGTAGGTGCGCAGTGCGCCCGCCTCCCAGGCGACGCCGAACTCCAACGTGAACCAGAAGACGCGACTGAACTCCTCCAGCTGAGCATCGTTCGAGGCGCGCAGGCTCGCGCTGCCCGCGGCCTCGTACAGCGCAGCCAGCCGGGGTGAGGCGAGCGCGTTGGCATGACCGATCATCTCGTGGATGACATCCGGCTCCGGCGTGTAGAAGGGCGCCGACGGATGGCGCACGTATTGCGTCGACAGGAACGTGCGCTCGCTCAGCGAGCCGTAGAAGGTTCGGATCGGCACCAGCCCGGGCACGGCGCGGACACGCCAACCCGTCAGCGCTTCGAGACGGTCCGAAACCCACGACAACTGGGGAACGTGGTCCACCGGCAGGCCGAGCGCGGCGGCTCCCTCGAGGTATTCGCTCACGGCGAACTCCACGTGAAGTCGTGACAGCGCCTCGCTGACGGCGCACCAGACGCCGTCCTCTGTCGGTGAGTAGGCAATCGAAGGAGGCGGCCCCGACGACCACGCGGCCGACGCCTCAGCGATCTCGTTCCGTCGAGCGAGGTACTCAGGGTCGGTCACACCGGGATGGTCGGTCGGCAGGACGACTCCGCTCCAGTCCATGCGCCAATCATCCCACGAGGGTGGCGGAACGTCCATGGAGCAGATGTTCCGCCGCGTGGCACGCTCCCTGCACCCCGGCGCGGCGATGTTTCGACCTGGTCTGTCGGGGTACGCGGGATGGGATGAACCAGGATGGATCCGTCTCACCGAGCAGTGTCGCGGAAGCCTTGCCGCTGATCGCCGATCGGTACCAGTTGACCCGGCGGATCGCGACAGGCGGGATGGGAGCGGTGTGGGTCGCCGAGGACGTCGTCCTCGGCCGCGAAGTGGCGGTGAAGATCCTGCGCGAGGAGCTGGTCGAGTCCGAGCAGTTCCTCGAACGCTTCCGCACCGAGGCCCGGCACACCGCCGCACTCGTGCACGGTGGCATCGCCGGTGTCTACGACTACGGCGAGGAACGGATCGGCGACTCCACGCGTGCCTATCTGGTGATGGAGCTGGTGCGCGGCGAAGCGCTCTCCGAGGTGTTGCTCGCGACCGGGCCGTTCGACGTCGCGTCGACGTTGTCGGTGGTCGCGCAGGCTGCCGACGCGCTCCAGGCCGCGCACGCGAACGGCGTCATCCACCGTGACGTGAAGCCGGCGAACCTGCTCCTGCTGCCGGACGGAACCGTCAAGCTGACCGACTTCGGGATCGCACGCGCCGCCGACGATGTCGCGCTCACCGAGGCGGGCCAGGTCGTGGGCACGGCGCGCTACATGTCGCCCGAACAAGCCGTCGGTGGCGAGCTGACGCCGTCGTCGGACGTCTACTCGCTCGGGGTGATCGCCTACGAGATGCTCACCGGATCGCCCCCGTTCGTCGCTTCGAACCCAGCGGCGTTGGCGTACGCGCACGTGCATCAACTGCCGCCGCCACTCCCCCTCACGGTGCCCGTCGACGTCCGCGATCTGGTGCTGGGTGCGCTGGCCAAGGATCGCGCCCTCCGACCGGTGGACGCACACGCGTTCGCGGAGCAGGCGCGGCGGCTCCGCCCGCACGTGGATCCACCCGTCTCCACTGGCGCCGACACCGCCGACACACTGGTGATGGGCGCGGCCGGCGACGGATCCGCCACCGCCCTGATGCCCAGCGCCGGCGTCGCGGTCGGTGCGCCGGCGATCATCATCTCGCCGTCGGCGCGACCGACTCGGCGACGACCCGGACGAGCCCTGGTGCTGCTCGCAGTCGGGATCCTGGTCCTCGTCGCAGCCGCAGTGGCGTCGTCGCGATCGTCGGACACTCCGTTCCGTGCGCCCACTCAAGAGACCGCGACCACCGTCCCGACCGACCCTCTGGCCTCAGTGGTGCCGGCCGCCGCGGTCGCCACCACCGTGGCGCCGACCGTGCCCCCGACCGTGGCGGTGACGACTGTCGCTCCGGCGCCCGTACCGGCGGGCAGTGGCGGCAAGGGCGGCGGCAAAGGCGGCGGCAAGGGTGGCGGCAAGGGGAAGGGTTGAGCGACGCGAGGCCGAGCCGGCAACGAGATCGATCTCGAACGCCGTGTCGAGTGCGGGCTCGGCACGTTCGTCGTAGGGCCGGGTGTGGAGCACGCGCGATGTCGCCCGAGGACCGTCGTAGGTCAGTTCGCCGAGCGAGTTGTCGAACACGGGCCCCTGGTCGATCTGCCAGCGCAGATCGGTGCGTCGCCTGCCGACGCAGCGGCGGAGCACTCGCCCCACCACTCCCACCACCCGCGACAAGCCCAGGTGCATGGCCGTCCGTTCGGGTCCGGTCAGTGCATTTCGGATCGGCGAGTTGACGAGCTGGTGCACGGTGCTGTGCATCGGCCGCTCGCTGGGGAAGCGGATCTGGGACGCATAGGAGAAGTGGATGTCACCGGAGAGGACGGCGATCGTCTGCGGCGCGTTCGGCCGCTCGGACCGGCCGACATCGACCAGCAGCTGCGAGAGCGCCTCGAACGACGCGTTGAACGACGGCCAGTCCTCCATGTCGGCCTTGATCCTGCCCAGCTCTCCGATCCGGCGCCCGAGCCTGCCCCAGCGACCATCGCTCATCGCTTCGTTCCAGACCTGGAGATCGTGCATGCCACGGGCGACGAACGCCGGCACGGACGTGCCGATCATCAGGTGATCGACCGGCGCGGAGCACGCCTCCACCACCCATCGCCACTCGTCGTCGTCGATGATCCGCCGCTGTCCCGGCTCGAGCACCCGACCATTGCGAGCGTCCAACATCACGAGGCGGATGCGGCCGATGTCGCGCACGAAGTTGAACCGGTAGCCGCCGGGGACGGGCGTGAACTCCTCGGTGCCCATCGCCCACCGGTGAAGGATGGCTTCGCCGTCGTCGGCATCGACGAGCTCGGCCAGCAGACCTTCCTCGCGTATCAACTGCGGGCTGAGGTTGCCGAGGTGCTGGTACAACCAGTAGGTCATCAGTCCACCGATGACGTGGTCCTCCCACCAGGGCTGGCGGCGGATGTCGGCGACCCAGTCCGCGGAGATGTTCCAGTCGTCGATCATCTCGTGGTCGTCGAAGACCATCACGCTGGGGACGTTGGCCAGGAACCAGCGCTCCAGTTCCGGTGACCAGGACTCCTGGTACAACCAGGTGAACTGTTCGAACCCGTCGACCAGCTCATCCGGCAGGGTCGTCGGTTCCTTCGGAGGAGACGCGGCGCGCGCGGCGTGCACTCGGGCGCGTGTCTGCGGCGACGAATCGTCGGCGTAGATCTGATCGCCGAGGAACACGGCCAGATCCGGCCATTCTTCGATCGGCCGACGGGCCATCTCGAACGCATACGCGTAGAGGGCGTCCACGCCACGCCCGCGAACGTCGAGCGACAACTCCAGCGCCCACGGTGCGATGTGTGGCGCCGCGGTGCGACAGGAGCCGAACACGACCCGCGCCGACTGACCCTCGTGACCCGATTGGCGCCGGTGGGTTCGGATCACGCTCGCCGGCAGGGCGCTGGTGGCGTCCGGCCACCGCTGTTCACCGTCGAGGGCGACGGCGTACTCGTAGACCGTCGCGGCGGCGAGGCCCTCGAGGATCACCAGCGCATAGTGATGCCCCGCCACCGAGAACGTCCGCGTTTCGCAGTCGAGCACACGCACCGAACACGGAGCATCCGTCTCCATCCAGATCGTGGCTGATGTCTCGTCGACGTGACGCAACATCGGCCCGAGTATCAGCTCGGCCATGCATCCTCCTCAGGTCGACGGCTGGTCGACGGACAGGTCGACTCAGGGCTTGGCGAGCTCGGCATCGATCGCGGCGGCGATGGCTGGATCGTCGGGGCTCATCGTCGGTGCGAACCGACGAGCCACGGTGCCGTCCTTGCCGACGAGGAACTTCTCGAAGTTCCACAGCACATCCGGGTTCTCGTTGGGCGTCATGCCGAACCCCCGCAGGCGCTCACGGAAGGCCTCCGGGTCACCTTCTGCCTGGGGCACGGCCGAGGTCAATGCGGCGTAGAGCGGGTGCTGGTCCTCGCCGACGACGCTGATCTTGGAGAACATCGGGAAGTCGACGGCGTACGTCAGCGAACAGAACTCGGCGATCTCGGCCTCGGTGCCCGGCTCCTGCGCGCCGAAGTTGTTGGCGGGAAAGCCCAGCACGGCGAACCCCTCCCCGCGCCGGTTCTCGTACAGCGCCTCGAGCTGCTCGTACTGCGGAGTCAGACCGCACTTCGACGCGACGTTGACGACGAGCAGGACCGAGCCCGCGTAGTCGCCCAACGTGGCCTCCTTGCCGTCGATCGTCGACACGGGGATCTGCTGGAGGTCGGTCATTGCTGTCCTTCGATCGGTCGCTCGCGATCAGGATGATGCGCTGCAGGAAGTCTGCTCCAAATGCGCCGTGAGCGCCGCAGTCGAGACGCCTGTGGCCGAACCCGACATCACCGTTCCGGCGCGGTCACCGCGAGTCCTGAGATCACGGCAGAATGGGTGGCGACCTGGGCGCTGGCACGGAGCCATGCGCCGCACAGGCGACGAGGAGGCGTGCCATGACGGACACGAGCAAAGGCACCAACGAAGTCGCGATCCTGGCCGGCGGCTGCTTCTGGGGCATGCAGGATCTGATCCGCAAGCTCCCGGGCGTGGTCTCGACGCGCGTCGGGTACAGCGGCGGCGACGTCGCGAACGCCACCTACCGCCACCACGGAAGCCACGCCGAGGCGATCGAGATCACCTACGACCCGCAGCAGACGACGTATCGCGATCTGTTGGAGTTCTTCTTCCAGATCCATGATCCGTCGACGAAGAACCGTCAGGGCAACGACCGAGGCGAGAGCTACCGATCGGCGATCTTCTACAGCGACGAGGCACAGCACGCGGTCGCGCTGGACACGATCGCGGATGTCGATGCCTCGGGCCTGTGGCCCGGCAAGGCCGTCACCGAGGTCAGCCCGGCCGGTCCGTTCTGGGAGGCCGAGCCGGAGCACCAGGACTACCTGCTCCGCTACCCACAGGGCTACACCTGCCACTTCGTGCGCCCGAACTGGAAGCTGCCCCGCCGCCAGGAGGTCTGACGCGCACCTTCGGGAACCCGCGCGTAGTGTGCCCCGCATGCGCATCCGCCTCGTGCCAGCAGTCGCCGCGCTGTCCGGGGCGATCCTCGCCGCCGGTTGTGGCACATCGTCCGGGGCGGGTACGCCGGCGCCGACGACACTCAAGCTCGGCACGCCGACGTACGTGACCATCACGATGCCGGCCACCCCGACCACGCCCCCGCCGCCGCCGGGAGCACCGATCGTCCACGAGCAGGACTACGCGGTGCAGTCCGGCGACTACCTGATCGGCATCTCGAACAAGTTCTGCGTGACGGCCCAGCAGATCGCCGACTACAACGGATGGGTCGACGGCATCGCTCACCCGTTGCAGCCGGGCACACCGCTCAAGATCCCGGCTGGCGGGTGTCTGGCCGGCGGCTCGATCATCACCGTGCCCGACGCGACCACCATCGCGTCCGCGGCTGCGACGGCGACGGCGACCACGCTGCCGCTCGATCCGGCAACGGGCGGCACGTACGTGGTCGTCAACGGAGACACGCTCAGCGGGATCGCCGCCCGCACGGGCGTCACCGTGGATGCCATCGTCGCCGCGAACCGGTGGAAGGACGGCGCCCGGCACGTCATCTACGCAGGGCTAACGATCAAGATCCCGAAGGCCGGCTGACCGCCAGTCCTCTCGGGACGCATCGACGGGCGCGACACCCGAGGAGTCAACGGACCGTCGTGCTCGCCTGCGAGGTCAGCAGGCTGTGCAGACCGTTGAGCAGCAGTTCGGCCGTGAACGGCTTCGCGATGAACAGCGCGACGCCGAGCTGTCTGGCCGCAGCGACGACCTCGTTCGCGTTCAGGCCGCTGGCGGCGATGACCTTCACGCTCGGGTCCGATCTCTGCAGCGCAGCGATCAGCGTCAGGCCGTCCATGTTCGGCATCATCATGTCCGTGATCACGACGGCGATCTCGTCCCCGTGCGCGGCGTGCAGCGCCACCGCCTCGGCGCCGTCGGCCGCCGACATCGTGCGATACCCGAACGTCTCGAGGATCTGTCGCGTGATCTCGCGCACCGCCTCGTCGTCGTCGACCACCAAGATCAGCTCGCCATCGCCGCGGAGCAGGTCGTCCCGCGCTGCGGCGGGTGGCCCACCGGCGAGGTGCGGGTCCGCCGGGAGGTAGACGGCGACCGAGGTACCGGTGCCGGGCTGGCTGGACGCACGCACGAATCCGCCGTGGCGCCGCACGATCGCCTGGCTGGCGGACAGCCCCAGTCCTGTCCCCTTGCCCACACCCTTGGTCGTGAAGAACGGCTCGAACGCGCGGTCGAGCACGTTGGCCGTCATGCCGGTGCCGGTGTCCTCCACCGTGACCACCACGTACGGGCCGGGCACGGCATCGATGACCGCCTGCGCGTCCTTGTCGTTCAGTGCGACGTTGCGAGCGGACAGGCTCAGGGTGCCGCCACCCGGCATCGCATCCCGTGCGTTCACGCAGAGGTTGAGGAGGACCTGATGGAGCTGGGTGGGATCGCCCTCGACGACCCAGAGATCGTCGTCCACGTCGATCCGCACGTCGATCGATTTCAGGAAGGTCTCGTCGGCGATCTTCTTGACCTGGCACAGCAGATCGGCGACTCGCACCTGGACGTGATCCAGCTCGACCTCGCGTGCGACCGAGAGCAGCTGCTTCACCATGTCGGCCCCGTGTTGCGCGCTCGCTTCAATGATCGTGAGGATGTCCAGCCTCCGATCGTCCACCTCACCGAGCTTGAGCAGATCGATCGACAGGATGATCGGCGACAACACGTTGTTGAGGTCGTGGGCGATCCCGCCGGCCAGCGTGCCGATGCTCTCCATCCGTTGGGCGCGGAGGAACTGCACCTCGAGCTGCTTGGCATCGGTGATGTCGCGGCCGACGCAGAACATGATCTGCTCCTCCTCCGACCACTGCACGGTCCACTGGAGGTGGGCGATCGTGCCGTCCTTGCGGTAGCAGCGGTTCTCGAAGCTGCGCACGGGTGTGCCGGCCTTGGCCGCCGAGCTCACGAGCCGAGTCCGCTCGCGATCCTCGGGAACGACGACATCCAGGTACGAGGTGCCGAGGATCTCCGCCGGGCTGTAGCCGAACACCCACTGACTGGCGGTGTTCATCAGCACCAGCCGGTCGTCGGCGCCGAACGAGCAGATCACGTCGAGTGAGTTGTCCAGCACGGTGGTCAGCTGGGCCGCTGTGTTGCGATACAGGGTCTCGCTCTCGCGCAGCGCCTCCTCCGCCTGGCGGCGCTCGGTCACGTCCTGGCAGGTGCCGAGGACCCGCACGGGTTCGTCGTCCGCGTCGAAGGACACCTGCCACCGCTCGCTGACGTACTTGATCCGGCCGTCGGGCATCAGCAACCGGTACTCGATCTCCTGCAGCCCGGTCTGGCCGAGCGAGCGCAGGAACGCGTCCTCCACCGTGGCCCGGTCATCCGGGTGCAGCACGGTCAGGAAGACCTCGTGGCTCGGCTCGACCCCCACTCCAGAGTTCTCGAAGATGGGTGCGGTCTCATCGGACCAGAGCACCTTCATGGTCCTCAGATCGGCCTCCCAGCTGCCCATCCTGGCGACGCGCTCCGCGTCGACGAGGCGGGCCCGTTCGATCTCCAACTGCTCGGCGAGGGCCTGCAGGTGCTCGGTCAGACGCTGGTTCTCGACCCTGACCCGCTCGCGCTCGACGATGTCCTCGCGCAGCGCGCGGTTGGTGGCTTCGAGCTGCAGGGTCTTCTCCTCGAGCTTGCGGATCAACGTCTCGCTGTACTCGCGCAGGCTCTGGTGGTCGTCGGCGATGGGCTCGCGGGGCATGGTGGCGACCGCAGTCGATCCCTTCGCCAGCACCTCGCGAAGGCGGGCGAGGAACGCGTCGGGTTCGGTGGGCTTGACGATGAACGCGTCCGCGCCCAGGTTGACCGCCAGACGCTCGTCCTCAGGCCCCGTGTAGGTCGCGGTGTAGACGACGAAGGGGGCGTGCTTGAGCTGATCATCGGCCTTCCAATGGCGCATCAGCGTGTAGCCGTCCATCACGGGCATCAGCAGATCGGAGATGACCACGTCGGGGACAGACCGGCGCGCGATGGTCAGCGCCTCGACACCGTGCCTCGACAATTCGACCTCGAAGCCGTTCGCGGACAGGAGGACCTCGAGGTAGTAGCGGTTGTCCGCGTCGTCATCGACCACCAGCGCGTGCGTCACGACAACGCCTGCGCCTGTTGTTGCCGAGCGAGGTAGGCGAAGATCTCGGCCACGAACGTGTCCGGGTTGATCGGCTTCTCGATGTAGCCGTTGCATCCTGCGGCGATCGCCTTGGCACGGTCACCCGACATCGCGTACGACGTGACGGCGATGATCGGAACCTCCCCGAGCGCGACGATGCTGCGCAGGTCGCGCGCCACCTCGTACCCGTCCATCCGGGGCAGTTGGATGTCGAGCAGGATCAGGTCGGGAACGATCGCCGCCGCGGCGGCGATGCCGCTGATGCCATCGGCCGCGGACACGACCTTGCAGCCGTGGTGCTCCAGCAAGAACGTCACGAGGTATCGGTTCTGGTCGTTGTCCTCGATCAGCAGGACCGTGCAGGTCGTCATCGGCTCGGCGTGTCCATCGGCAGGGTCAGCGTGAAGGTGCTGCCCTGTTCCCATTCGCTGCTCGCGTTGATCTCGCCGCCGAGCAGCACGGCGAGGCGCCGGCAGATCGCCAGGCCGAGACCGGTGCCTTCGTGCTGGCGGGAAAGGCCGCCGTCGATCTGTTGGAACGGCTGGAACAGCCTCTCCAAGTCATCCGCCTTGATCCCGATGCCGGTGTCGGTGACGCTCAACTGCACGACGGGCTCCGGCACTGAGGTCGGCATCGTCGGGCGACCCACGCCGACGCGCAGCGTGACGCTGCCGGCATCGGTGAACTTGATCGCGTTGTTGACGACGTTGAGCAGGATCTGCTCGAGCCGGCGGCGATCGCTGACGATCACGGGAAGTGGCGACGGAACCTCTGCCACGAGGCGGAGGCCCTTCTTGTCCGCAAGCGGTCGCACGGTGTCGAGGGTGCGCGTGATCGACGCGCCGAGCCCGAGAGGTTCGTGGCTGACCTCGAGTTGCCCCGCCTCGATCTTGGACAGGTCGAGCACGTCGTTGATCAACTCGAGGAGGTGGCGGGCACTGCTCTGGACCATGCTGAGCTGCTTGCTCTGCTCGTGGTTGACCGGGCCGGCGAGCTCCTGGAGGAGCAAGCCGGTGAAGCCGATGATCGAGTTGAGCGGAGTGCGCAACTCGTGCGACATCGTCGCGAGGAACGATGACTTGAGCCGATCCGCAGCCTCGGCCTGCAACAACGCCGTGCGCAGCTCGTCGGTGCGCTCGACGATCCGACGTTCGAGGTCTTCGTGCAGTTCGCGGAGCTCAGCCTCGGCGCGGCGCCGTTCGGTGATGTCGACCGACACCACGAAGGTTCCTTCCGGAGCGGGCTGGGCGCGAATGTCGAACCAGCCGACGTTGCCATTCGGGAAGAAGAACTCCACTTCCTTGTGGCCGGGCCGTCGGCTCTCCATGCAGTCACGGATGAGCGCGAACACGTCGGTGTCCTCGATCCCGGGCCACACGTCCTGCATCCGTCGTCCGAGGAGCTCCTCGTTGGGGCGCTGGTTCTGGATCTCGGCGGCGGCGTTGAGGTAGAGGTAGGTCCAGTCGAACGCCATCAGCTGACAGCCCTCGAGGACGGTGTTGAGCGTGTCGCGGTAGCGCTGCTCGCTGCGCTTCAGGGCCCGCTCCGTCTCGATCCGTTCGGTGATGTCCATACCCACTCCGACGATGCACACCCGGCCCTCGAAGACCGCTCGTCGTCCCGTCAGGAGGTAGGGCACTTTGGTGCCGTCACGGTGGCGCAGCGGACCCTCGACGTGCGATTCGCCGGTGCTGAAGACCTGCGCGATTCGCGCCGCGGCCAAGGGGCGATCGTCGTCGGGGAAGAAGTCGATCGGGTCCATCGTCGCGATCTCGTGTGCCGAGTAGCCCGTCGCGTGCTCCAGGTTCCGGTTCCACCGGAGCAACTTCCCTTGGTCGTCGCACACGTAGAGGATGCCCGGCATGCTGTCGATCATGGCCTCGCTGAACGACCGCTCCTCGAGCGCTGTTGCCTCAGCGAGCCGGCGTTGCTCCTCGCGCTCCATCGACTCGAGCGCGAACGAGATGTCGGCGGCGGCTTCGGTGAGCAGCTGCGTCTCGCGATCCTGGAAGTAGCCGACCATCTCCGAGTAGACGGTGAGCGTGCCGCGCACCTCGCCGTTCATCCGGACCGGGATGCTGGCCGATGAGCCGACGCCCTCCCGCCGGTCCGTCTCGCGCCATGGGAGGGCCGAGGGATCGTTCATCCGATCGTTCAGGATGTGGTTCCGTCCCTCGAGAAATGCTCGACTGGTCGGTCCGCGGCCCTGAGGAGTGTCGTCGAGCGGCAGCCGCACCGCGGAGACGAAGTTGCTCGGGCCGCCCACCTGCGCGATCGCGACCAGCACGTTCAGCTCAGGGTCGTGCCATCCAACCCACGCCGCCTTGAAGCCGCCGGGGTCGACGAGGATCTCGCAGACCCGGCCGAAGATCTGGTCGCGCGACGAGCAGCGGATGATCGCATGGTTGATCTCGCTCAGCGCCGAGTACAGCCTCGACAGGCGTTCGATCTCGGCCTCGCGCCGATGGAGGGTCGAGACGTCGCCCCCGATCTCTTCCCTCGATCGCTCGTCCACGGGCCCCCCGGCGTCGAGGCCGGCCAGGTAGCGACACACGACCCGCCGGCACTCGGCTGGGATGCTAGTCCACTGCCCAACGGCGACCGCAAGGAGATCGGCCACGGCCGAGAGCTACCGTTCGGCCCATGAGCAATGCAGGACCCGACCGGGCACCCGCCGACGTCGAGGCGCAGATCGACCGCGCTCGGCAGCAGGCGCGCAATCAGATCGGCGACAGCCTGCACGATGGCGTGGTGCAGTCGATGACCGCGCTCATGATGGGAGTGGCCGTGCGCCGCCTCGACGCTCCGCCCGATCTCGCTCCCCACCTCGATGCGATCGAGCTCGAGTTGTCAGGCGTGGTGGCCGAACTGCGTGATCTGATCCGCGATCTGCGAACGCCGGAGTCCGGCGCCGCGGCCACGCCGCGAATCTGACGCCGCTGCCTCGACTCAGCCCGGCTGTGGCACGACCGTGCCGCAGCCGTCCCGAGCGAGGAGCCGTGCGACGTCAGGTGCGAACACTCGCTCACCTCGGGCCACCGCAGCGATGCCGGCGACGAGCTCGGCGATGGGTTGGCCCTTGAGCAGGTACCCGTTGCAACCTGCTTCTGCGGCGCGACGCACGCTCTCGGCGTCGCTCGACCCACTGACCACGAGCACTGCGACATCCGGCCAGCGATCGCGGATGGCGCGCACGAGCACGGTTCCGTCCTCACCCGCCAGGCGGAGATCGACGGTGACGACGTCGACAGCGGTGGTGGCGAGCGTCTCCAGCGCTGACGAGGCGTTCGCACAGACGCCGACGACCGTGAACGCATCCGAGGCATCGAGCAACCTGGACATTGACGTGGCGAACAGCTCGTGGTCATCGACGATCAGCAACCGCACGGGCGGTGTCGCGTCCGACGCGCCGTCGGGTGCGTCGTCATCCGGCATCGTTGGTCCCACCTCTCATGACGGCCTGCTCGGCCAACAGGCGACGGACTTGACCGAGGATCTCGGTCGCGGAGAACGGCTTGGTGATGAAGGCATGCAGGGTGGCGGCCGGCGCTCGGGAGAGCTCGGGGTGATCGGTGAAGCCGGACATGAAGAGCACCGCCGGTCCGGTCGAGCTCGCGGCCAGCACCTCCGCCAACTCGAACCCCGTCTGCCCGGGCATCAGGACGTCGGTGATGAGGAGGTCGAACGGCCTTGCCCTCGCGCTGGCGCGCTCGATCGCCGACGCGCAATCGGCGGCGGCCTCGACGACGTAGCCCTGGTCCGACAGCAGGCGGGCCAGGAGGTCGCGGATGCTCGCGTTGTCGTCGACCACGAGGATCGACGCTTCGTCCGGTCGCTCGTCCGGCAGTTCGGCAGCGGGCGCCTCGGCCGCCGGTGCTTCAGCCGCGGCCGAGTCGGCGCAGGAATCCGCGCAGAGCGGGAGCGTGATACGCACCACCGTGCCGGCACCGGAAGCGCTCTCGAGATCCAAGCGGCCGCCCGCCTGCTTCACCATCCCGTCAGCAGCGGAGAGGCCGAGGCCGGTGCGGTGACCTGTGCCTCCGTGGGTGAAGAACGGCTCGGTGGCGCGGGTGCGGATCTCTTCGGACATGCCCACTCCCTCGTCGGAGACGCAGATCACCCCGAACCCGAGTGTGCCGGGCGGTTCCGATCGGGCGCCGGAGCCGGGTGCGCGAGAGACACCGATCGTGAGCCGACCACCATTCGGCATCGCGTCGTGCGCGTTGTCCACGAGGTCGAGCAGGCACTGCACGAGCTGGCGGTGGTCGACGTCGACCGTGACGGGATCCTCCTCGAACTCGAAGTCGATCGTGATCCCCGCCCCGGCCCGATCGAGCAGCTGACCTCTGACAGCGTCGACGAGCAGGTTCAGATCGACCGGAGTGGGCAACACCATCTGGTGCTGGCTGTAGGCGAGAAGTTGCCGGGTCAGGCCTTCGGCGCGGCCCGCTGAGGAACGGATCGCTTCGAGCTGTGGCATGCCGGGGTGGGCGGGGCCGAGCCGCTCGGCGAGGATCGCGGCGTGCCCGTTGAGCACGGTCAGCAGGTTGTTGAAGTCGTGGGCGACCCCTCCGGCGAGCGTGACAAGGCTGTTCACACGTTCGACCTCTGCAGCCTGCATCGCCACGTGGCGTTCCACGGTGACATCGCGGAAGTAGATCGTCAGCCCGACGTCGCTGGGATACGCGCGCACGGAGTACCAGACCTCCGAATCCAACTCGCCGGGTGATTCGAAGGCCACGGCGACGCCGTCGGCGCTGGCTCGGTGCAGGTTCTGGTGGAACGCGGAGGACCCGAGGTGTGGCAGCTCCTCCCAGAGGTTGCAGCCGAGCAGGCGATCGGGCGATCGGCGGAGGAGCCGACCGGCTTCGACGTTGACGTACGAGAACCGCCAATCGGCGTCGAGCACGATGAACCCGTCGCTGATGCTGGCGAGGATGTCGCCGAGCCGGAGACGGGTGGTGCGCTCCGATCGTTCGAGCTGCTCGGCCAGGGTGACGTCGCGGAACGTGAGGATCATGAACGGACCGAACATCCGGGCTCGGGCGGCGAGCACCCGGCCGTCGCTCGACAACCACTTCCCGTGGACCTCACCATCGCCGGAACCGGCTCGCGCCGACAACGCGCAGTTCTGGAGGATGCCGTGCCGCACGAGTCCTGGTGCCGTCAGCTCGACGTCCGTCCCGCCGAGCGCGATCCCGTCGACTTCGAGGATCTGACGGCCCCGCCGGTTGACGAACCTCCACTCGTAGTGATCGGTCGCCTCGCCGGCGGTTCCGACGGCCTCGATGATGGCCACGCCATCGTCCGCGGCGTCGATGATCGAGCGGAAGGGCAGCGCCGGATCTTCCTCGATTGGTGCAGTCTGGCCGGACACGGTGTGTCAGTCAGCGGGCCGGCGCTTGCGGGCCTTGGTGATGATCTCACTGGGTTCGACGGGTGTTCCGGAGACCGTCCGCAGCTCGACGTGAACCGTCTCGCCCGTGTCGCGGTGCTCGAGCGTGACCGGCCCTTCACCGCCGCAGAGGTACTCGTCGCCCCACTCCATCAACGCGACCATGACGGGCAGCAGACGGACCCCCTTGCGCGTCAGCCGGTACTGCTTGCGCACACGGTCGCCGGGCTCCTGGTACGCCTCGGTGCGCGCGACACCGACCTCAACCAGCCGAGCCAGGCGCTCGGTGAGCACGCTGCGCGAGATGCCCAGGTCGTTCTGGATGTCGTTGAACCGCCGCACGCCGTAGAAGAGCTCGCGCAGGACCAGGATCGACCAGCTGTCACCCAGCGCGTCGAGCGCGCCACCGATCGAGCACGACTTCGGATCGACGAGGGCGCGTCGAGCGGTCGGAACGGACGTGGACTGTGACATCGGTGACAGCATACCTGAGTTCACTTGACAGAGTCACCCCTCGCACGTACCGTCTGAGTTCGAAGCAAGAACTGAGGGGACCCCCGATGCGAGCCGATGCCGACAGCCCACAACGCAAGAAGACCCGGTGGCACTCCGCTCGCCGCTATCGCAACGCTCAGCTCACGCTGAACTGCCTCGACGAGCTCAACGTCATCGCCGACTACCGCCGCAGCGAGGAGCTCCGTCTCCTGCTCGACAGCCCCGACACCTGCTGCTGAGCCGCCACGGTTCGTCTCGCCGGATGGCGCCACCGGAGGACCTGTGATGCACACGGCCGCGTCGCAAAGCCTCCAGGAACGATCCGGATGCGGGTCAGCTCGTCCAGCTGACGAAGACGACGATCAGCAGCGCGAGCACCACGATCGGGATCACGATCTCGAGTGGCACGATCGGTCCCCGGGCGCGGACTTGTCGCGGCTGGGCGACGTCCCACAGATCATCGGCCGGTTCGACGTCGCCGTCGATCCACGCCTCCCCGAGATCAACGGCGTCGTGGGTCGCTCCCTCGGGTGCCGGACCAGCCAACCATTCGAGCTCGGTGCCCGAGAGCGGAGCACGCTGATCCGACGACCCGACATCGCCGACCTCGCCGAGCTCGCCGGCCTGGGCGATGCGGTCGGAGCGGCCGGCCGACGGGGCCCAGATGGAGTCGTCGTCCGGGTCGGGCTCGGCGAGCGCTGCGAGACGGCCGGCGAGTTGCTCCAGCGCGTGCACGTCGGGCCGAACGATCTGCTGCGGGGTGTCGTCGGTCGCGCCCGTCTCCGGGTCACCTCCTGGCCCCTCGGTCGCATCAGTGATGTCGTCGCTGCTCATCCGCCATCCATCACATCACACGCCGTCACATCAGGTTGGGGAGCAGCTGCGAGGCCGACTCCGCTGCCAACCACAGCAAGGCGAGCACCACGGGAATGCACACCAGCGCCGCCTGACGTCGCCCCCAACGCCCCTGCAGCCACTGCCCACCGATCACGGCTGCGATCAACGCGAGCAGCCACACGATCAGGTCCGGCAACGAGGAGGTGTCGCCGCTCATCGTGGTCTCGGAGCTGTCGACGGTCGTCGGGCGCACTGCGGTGGCCGACTGCACGGGACCGAGCAGGGTCGCGTCGAGGTACAGCGGTTGACGGGTCGCATCGAGGCCCTTGCCCACCCCCTCGGATGTGATCAACGTCAAGCGGCCGGCGGTGGCCGTGACCGCCGGCGGCCCGAGCTCGCCGGGTCGGCGGAGGCTGTCGACGCGGTAGTTGAACGTGCCCTGCCCCGTCGTGACCGTCATCAACGCGCCGGTCTGCAGTTCGCCGATGTCGGCGAACGGGGCACCGAACAGCAGGCTGCGACCCATGATCACCGAGACCCCCGCCTGTCCGGGCATCGGTGTGTCGCGACGGTGGCCCGGCCCGTTCTGGAGGTTGCTCGCGGTCGTGCCTTCGACGACCACGACGTCGTGCAGACCGATGGCCGGGACCTGCAGGAGCGCGATCGGCGTGCCGGCAGGGATGTCGCCGCCGGTCGGCACTGTCTCCGCGACGAGGTGGGAGCGGATCTCCGCGTACAGGTTGCGCTGGCTGCGGTGCTCCTGGACCGGGCTGAGCACGACGGCGAAGAACACGCACCACAGCGAGACGATGCTGACGGTGATCAGGATCCAGAAGATCGTCGACGGGTTCGCCGGCCAGCGAAACCCGAACAGCGGACGGCGAGGGGGCGGCGGCCCACCGACGTCGGCATCGGCGACCGGTCCGAACGAATCGAGCAGCTCGAAGTCGATCTGCTGAGCGTCGATCACGTGCGCGCTCGTGGCCGCCGTGACGTCGCCAGGTTCACCACCGACGCCCCGAGCAGGCCGAGCAGGCCGAGGATCAACAGCAGCGGCAGGGTCCGCCCGGCAGCGGAGGAACCCTCGCCGAGCGTCTTGCCGGGAGGCAGCGGCGGCTCGGCCGCGACCGTCGCCTCGCGACGGTTGGCCACGTCTTCGGGCGCGTCCGTGGACGACGGCGGCGGCACGGTGGAGGGCGTGGTGATGGCCACGGGCACACGTACCGGCCCAGGCGCCGAGGGCGACGTCTGCGGCGTGGTGTCGGGAACGAACACGGTGGCGGGAACGGAGTAGGTGACCGGCACCGTCTGCGGCACGGAGGCCGGAACCGTGGTGCGCACTGTGGTCGGCGTGGTCGTCCTGGTCGTGGTCGGAGTGGTGGTCCGCGTCGTGGCCGGCGTGGTGACCACGACCGGAGCCGCAGGGACGGTCGGCGGCGGCGGGGCCTCGGAGCTGACCACGCTCGCTGCCGCGAGGGCTGCACTGGCGAGGTCCTGGAGGTGGTTGGCCGCAGTGAGCGGCATGTACCCGGGAGCGAGCAGGCCGTTGGCGACACCCTGCACCTGCCCCGCGCTGGACGTGAACGTGAGGAAGGTCATCAGGTTGGTCGCGTCCGTGTAGGACAGGCCGGCCGCAGGCATCTGCGCGTAGATCACCATCGTGCCGGGGTAGGCACCAGCGCCGTTCGGGTCGGTGCGGATCGCGCTGTACGGGATCGGCCACGTGCCGGTGGCCGGATCCTTGTTGAGCAGCTGTGCCGTCGCACGCAGCGAAGCGTCGCTCGGCGCGACGAAGGTGCGCCCATCGGCAGAGGTGAACAGCGCCGGCGCAGTCGAGGCAACCTGGGTCTGCAATGACGCTGTCTTCAGGCCGAAGCGGGCGGCGTCGGCAAGCGACGTGATGCCGAGCATGAAGCGGTAACCGATCGTCTGCCGGCCGAGCGCGACGAGCTTCTGGCCGTCGTTGCTGCCGTCGACCACCGCCTTGCACACGGTCTGGGAGTTCGCCAGCGAGAACTGCATGTCGAGTGCGATCGTGGCCAGCCGTGCCACGGGAGCGGCGACCAGCGGCAGGTAGGGCACCGGTTGGCTGGTGAGGCAGCTGTTGACGTTGGAGGCGTAGTACATGGGCGGCTCGAACGTGTCGAGCAACGGCCACGACGTGACCGGCAGGGCGATGCCCCTGTAGTTGGGGTTGACGACCATGCCCCACGGATCGGCTGCACCGTCGAGCCACGCCCGAGCCTCGGGGTCGCCGTTGATGTAGGTCGTCAGCGCGGCCGTGACATCGGAGTCGCTGGAGAGGGCGAGCAGCGTCGACGCGCTCTGCGACGCGGCGACCCCCTGCGTGATGCCCGGGTTGAGCGCGATGAACTCCGGGTCGCGCGACATGTCGAGGGGGTTGGCGGACAGTGCGGCGTACTCCTGCTTGATCGGGAGGATCGCTGGATACGACTCGGTGAGCAGCTTGGCGATCAGCCTTGGTGTGAGCCGCAAGGTCTGGACCGCACTGCCGTTGGCGTCGTCGATCGTGAATGAGATCGCGAACCCCGACATCGCGACCGGGGCGACGATCGTCGGTGGACCCGTGCCCGGCGGGGACACGGTGCTGGTCAGGATCGCCTCTGCTGCTCCACTGGCGAGCAGCGCCCTCGCCTGTGGCTCGGGCGTCTGCACGTGCTTGAGGCGGAACAGCGTCGTGTCCAGGCAGAACCGCGGCGACCACTGGATCATCGCCTGGCTCATCAGCTCCGAGCCGTACAGGTCGATCTCGGGCTTGCCGTCGACCACGTTGCAGACGTCGGGCGACGGGGCGAACGACAGCGGCACGCTGATCCGGTTCTGCCAGTTCGAGGCCGACCACCACAGCGCACCGCTGACCGCGATGTCCGATCGCAGCGCACCGTTGACCAGTGCTCCCGGCTGGTACTGCCCGGCGGCACGGCACAACGTGTCGGCGTCGGCGCCCGCCGCACCCGGCTGGTCTGCGGCGGGCAGCGAGGCACCCGTGGCGTCGCAGCTGATGCCCATGATCGGGATGATGACCAGCGAGCAGCGCACGGTGTCGGAGCAGCCGAGCGAGGTGTTCTCGGCGGTGCTCCACATGTCGAAGGTGACGTGCCCGGCGCCGTCGGTGCCGGTGA
>JAOBWO010000325.1 GCA_025463415.1 Acidimicrobiales bacterium
GTGTTCACGTTCAACCAGGTCGCCAACACCGTCGAGTGGCAGATGGCCGTCGGCGGCGCGGTCAGCAGCGCTTCCTAGGTTCTGTCGTAGCGTGTCGGGCATGACCGTGTCCGCAGACCCCATCTCCTCTCCGCCGGCGCGCACGCCCGGCGGCGCGATCCGCATGGACGGCCTGGTGCTGCGCGACGAGACCGTGGCCCGGCTGCGGGCGGAGATCGACGCACTCGGCAACCCTCACGTCTGCCTCGCCACGGTGCTGGTCGGCGACGACAAGCCGAGCCAGGTCTACGTGCGCAGCAAGCACAAGAAGGCCGCCGAAGCCGGGATGAGCTCCAAGCACATCGAGTTGCCGGCCACCGCTTCCCAGGCCGAGGTCGAGGCCGCTGTTCGCGACCTGGCCGAGGATCCCGACGTCCACGGCATCCTCGTGCAGCTTCCCCTGCCGAAGGGGCTCGACGAGGATGCGGTGCTCGACCTCGTCCCCGCGGAGAAGGACGTCGATGGGCTGACGATCGCCAGCATGGGCCGCCTGATGCGCGGCCGCGAGGGACACATCCCGTGCACCCCGAAAGGCGTGATCCGCCTGCTCGACCGGTACGGCATCGCGACCAGTGGACAGACGGCGGTGGTGATCGGTCGGTCGTTGCTGGTCGGCCTGCCGTTGTCGGTGCTGCTGGCCCGCAAGGGCATCGATGCCACGGTGACCCTCGCCCACTCGCGCACCCGGGACCTGGTCGAGGCGTGCCGCAACGCCGACATCATCGTCGGCGCGGCAGGCATCGCGCGGTTGATCACCGCCGAGCACGTCAAGCCCGGCGCGACGTTGATCGACGTGGGCATGTCGCGCACCGAGGCCGGCATCGTCGGCGACATCGACTTCGACGCGGTCGAATCGATCGCCGGCGCGATCACGCCGATGCCCGGTGGCACCGGGCCGATGACGATCGCCTGCCTGCTCGAGAACACGCTGGAGGCTGCGCGCATGCTCGGCGCCGTGCGCCGGTGAGCGCGACGGCACGCGTCCTCCACCCCGCGCTGCAGTGAACATCGACGCCGCGATCGAGTGGCTGGAGCGCCACATCGACTACGGCACCTGGGCGGCGCGATCGGCACGCACCGGTGAGGTCGACCTCTCCCTCGACCGCATGCGGCGCTTCGTCGGCGCGCTCGGCGATCCGCAGGCAAGCGTGCCGGTGGTGCACGTCACGGGGACCAACGGCAAGGGCTCCACATCGCGCATGATCACCCGCCTGCTGATGGCCGAGGGGTTGCGCGTCGGGACCTACTCCAGCCCTCACCTGGCGCGCTACAACGAGCGGTTCCGCATCGACGACTCGGACATTGACGACGCAACGCTGGCCGAGCTGCTGTCGCGGATGGCCGTCGCCGAAGCTGCGCTCGGGGAGAGCCTGATGCCGTTCGAGGTCCTCACGGGCGCCGCGTACACCCTGTTCTCCGAGCGCGATCCCGATGTCGCTGTGGTCGAGGTCGGCGTGCTCGGCAGGTTCGACGCCACCAACGTCGCCGACGGTCGCGTCGCGGTCATCACGAACATCGGCTTCGACCACACCAGCGGCGACGGTGATTGGCAACTGCGCATCGCCACCGAGAAGGCCGGCATCGTCAAGCCCGGCGCGCACCTCGTCGTCGGCGACGTCGACCCGCGCTTCGACGAGGCGTTCGCCGCGCAACTGCCGGGCGCGATCTGGCGCCTCGGGCGGGACATCGCCGTGCTCGACGACCGTCCGACCCCCGACGGTCGCCGACTCACGATCGACACGCCATGGCAGCACCTCGACGATCTCGAGCTCCCACTGCACGGAGCGCACCAGGCCACCAACTGCGCGCTCGCGGTCACGGCTGCGAGTGCGTTCATCGGCCACGCGGTCGATCCTCGACGCGCCCGAGCCGGGCTCGCCGCCGTCGTGATGCCGGCGCGGATGGAGTCGCTGCGATGCCCGAGAGGACCAGTCGTCGTGCTCGACGGCGCGCACAACCCCGACGCCGCCACCGCCCTGGCCGCCGCGTTGGCCGAGGTGCCCTGCACCGGTCGGCGAACGCTGGTCATCGGGCTGCTCGCCGGCCGCGATCCGGCCGCGATGCTCGACGCCGTTGGCGCGGCCGCGTTCGACACGATCATCTGCTGCACGCCGCCGACGGCGCGGGCCAGACCCGCGTCGGAGCTCGCTGCGGCGGCCGCCGCGATCGGGTTGGCCACCACGGTGGTCGACGATGTCGGCCGAGCACTCGAGGTCGCGTGCGGAACGGCCGGCGAGAACGATCAGATCGTGGTCACCGGCAGCATCTACCTCGTCGCCGACGCGCGCGCCTGGTTGCTGGCGGGCGTCTGATCGAACTCGGCACGGCGGAACGAGTCGACGAGCACCAGCAGAGGCAGGGCCGCGAGCAGTCCCAGGCTGACCACGTTGCCGATCTGGTCGGAGGTGTCGTACTTGTCGAGGTGGCGGAGGTGGTAGGCGAAGTGCGGCGCCGCGTTGACCAACCATGCGGCAGCCGCGGTTCGCACCAGGAGCGGTTGCATCGTGCGCGCGGCGACCAGGCTGACCACGGCCAGGGCGAGGCTCAGCTGTCCGACGTCGCGCACGAGGTGCTCGTTCATCGGACCGTCGGCCGCCACCCACATCCTGCCGAAGCCGGGGAAGTCGTCGTAGAACGAGCGTGGGAAGAACGTCGCCCAGACACCGACCAGCAGGCCGGAGAGCGAGAGGTAGATCAGCACCGCGCGCGGCAGCAGTCGAGGTCCGGGCATGTCGATCAGGCCGAGGCGAGCGCGCTGGCGGGCGTCACCTGGAAGGTGATCGCCAGACGGTTCCACAGGTTGATCATCCCGATCGCCGCGACGATGTACGGGATCGCGTCGCCGAACTCCTCCGCTGCCGCGTCGTAGACCTCGTCGGGCACGCCGTGCTCGCCGAGGCGGGTGACAGCGTCCGTCAGGCGCAGTGCAGCGATCTCACGGCCGGTGTAGAGCGGCGTCTCCCACCACGCGCCGAGCCCGAAGAGGCGGGCAGTCGTCTCGCCGGCCTTCAGCGCATCGGTGCTGTGCATGTCGATGCAGAACGCGCAGCCGTTGATCATCGAGGCGCGCAGCTTGATCAGGTGGTAGAGGGAGTGCTCGACGTTGCCGGCGATGTTTCCTTCGAGCGCGGCCAGGTGCTCGTAGAGATCCGGACTGACGGTGGCGAACGAGAGTCGCTGGGTCATGGCGGTGTCCTTTCGGTTCGGCGGGTGCTTGGTGCCGTACTGATGATGACGAACGCACAGAGCCGTTCGTGACAACTTCGTACCGGAGGCGTCCGCCGCGACCGACGGTCGGTCACACTGTCGTGCATGTCGTCGCTCGCCGAGTTCCTCGACCGTGCCGGCGGCGACGTCTTCGACGCGATGGTCGACTGGTCGGCCGACAACGGACGCTCGCTGTACCCACACCAGGAATCGGCCATCCTGGAGCTGCTTTCGGGCAGCAACGTCATCCTCGCCACACCGACTGGTTCGGGGAAGTCGATGGTGGCACTCGCTGCGCACGCCCAGGCGACGCTGCCCGGTGCGGGCCGGAGCTGGTACACCGCGCCGGTCAAGGCGTTGGTCACGGAGAAGTTCTTCGAGCTGTGCGCTCAGCTCGGTCCCGAGCACGTCGGGATGATGACGGGCGACTCGTCGTTCAACTCGGACGCGCCGGTGATGTGCTGCACCACCGAGATCCTCGCCTACATGGCCCTGCGCGACGGCAGCCTCACCGACGCCGACACGGTCGTGCTCGACGAGTTCCACTTCTACGCCGACCCGGATCGTGGCTGGGCATGGCAGGTTCCACTGCTGGAGATGACCCGGGCGACGTTCCTGCTCCTGTCGGCGACACTCGGCGACACCCGCTTCCTCGCCGACGACCTCACTCGCCGCACGGGCCGCCCGACGGTGGTGATCGCCGACGCCGTCCGGCCGGTGCCGCTGCGCTACGAGTACCGCTACGAGCTGTTGCACCATGTCGTCGAGGAGCTCGTGCAGGCCGATGCCGCGCCGCTCTACCTCGTCAACTTCACGCAGGCCGACGCCGTGGAACAGGCCAACAGCCTGGCGTCGGTGGTCAAGCTCGGCACGGAGGCCAAGGCCCTGGTCGCGGCGGAACTGGCTCGCTCGCCGATGCCGCCCGGCTTCGGACGGGACCTCGCCCGCCTCCTGCGCAATGGGGTCGGCGTGCACCACGCCGGCATGTTGCCCCGCCATCGCCGGCTCGTCGAACGGCTGACGCAACTCGGCGCGCTGAAGGTGGTGTCCGGCACCGACACCCTCGGCGTGGGGGTGAACCTGCCGATCCGCACGGTGGTGTTCACCCGGCTCTACAAGTTCGATGGCACGGGCAGCCGGATGCTGAGCGCTCGCGAGTTCCACCAGATCGCGGGGCGGGCCGGGCGCGCCGGGTACGACACGGAAGGGCTCGTCGTCGCGCTCGCGCCCGACCACGAGGCCGAGTACCTGTCACGCATGGTCAAGGCCGGGACAGATTCGAAGAAGCAGCGCAAGGCCACCAAGCCGCCCACGCCGCGCGGCTACGTGCACTACGACTCGGCGACCTTCGCCGCCCTGCAGGTCGCGACGCCGGAGAAGCTGGAGTCGAGCTTCGCGGTCACGCCGGCGATGATGCTGCACCTCCTCGACCGGCCGGCCGACACCTGGACCACCGTTCGCTCACTGCTGCTCGACAACCACGAGCCACGTTCGCGCCAGCGCCGTCACGTCCGTCGAGCGATCGGGCTGTACCGATCGTTGCTCGCCAGCGGTGTCGTCGAGCGGCTCGACGCACCCCTGCCCGACGGCAGACGGGTGCGCGTCGATCGTTCACTGCAGCAGGACTTCGCGCTCAACCAGCCGCTGGCCCCGTTCCTGCTCGATCTGCTTCCCCAGCTCGACGCTGACGACGAGGGCCACGTCTTCGCATTGCTCGCCGCCGTCGAGAGCGTGCTCGACGATCCACGGCAGGTCCTGTTCGCGCAGCGCGAGAAGGCCAAGACCGAAGCCATGGCGGCGATGAAGGCCGCCGGGATCGAGTACGAGGAACGCATCGAACGGCTCGACAAGGTGACCTGGCCGAAGCCGATGGCCGAGGAGATCTACGGCGCGTTCGACGAGTGGCGGCTCACCCATCGGTGGATCGACGGCGCCAACGTCTCGCCCAAGGGCGTGGTCCGCGACATGTGGGAACGGGCGATGGACTTCCCCTCCTACGTGCGCCACTACGGCCTGAAGCGTTCCGAAGGAACGTTGCTGCGCTACCTCAGCGACGCCTATCGCACGATGACCCGCACCATCCCCGAAGACCTCCAGACCGACGACATCACCGAGATCGCCGACTGGCTCGATGGCGTGATCCGCGCGACCGACTCCAGCCTGATCGACGAGTGGCAGGCACTGCGCGACGACGCACCGCCGGATCGCGCAACCGTCGGGACGACACCTGATCCGTCCGATGTCGTCCGCCGTCCAGCAGCATTGAAGGCGCTCATCCGCAACCGGGTGTTCCGTTGGGTGCAGCTGGCCGCCGGCAAGCGGTGGGACGCGCTCCACGAGGATCTCGTCGAGGCCGGCGACCACAGCCGCAACAGAGACGAGCTCGCCGAGCTGTTCGGTCCCTACTTCGACGAGCACGCATCGATCGGCATCGACGGTGATGCCCGCGGTCCGCATAGGTTCGATGTGATCGTCGACGCCACCGGCCGGCGATGGACCGTGCACCAGACGCTCGCCGATCCCGAGGGCTTCGACGAGTGGCAGCTCACCGTCGAGTTCGACCTCGATGCCACCGAGCGCGACGCCGAGCTGCGCGGCCGCCTACTCACCCTCGCCCGCCTGTGACACCAATCCCACCCGGTTCTTAGATGAGTTCGGGCCCCCGTGGGGCCCGGATCCAGCAACGAACCGAAGGTTCAGGACTGGTGGCGGTAGAACTCGACGTGGTCGGGCGGCAGCGGGCGGTTGCCGGCGATGAGGTCGGCTGCCTTCTCGGCCATCATCATCACCGGTGCGTAGATGTTGCCGTTGGTGACGTAGGGCATCGCCGACGCGTCGCACACCCGCACGCCCTCGATGCCGTGCACCCTCATCGTCAACGGATCGACGACGGACATCTCGTCGGTGCCCATGCGACACGTGCACGACGGGTGCAGCGCAGTCTCGGCATCCTTCGCGACCCAGGCGAGGATCTCCTCGTCGGTCTGCACGCCCGTGCCGGGTGAGATCTCGCCGAGGCTGAACGCGTCGAACGCGTGGGCGCCGAGGATGCTGCGCGTGACGCGGATCGCTTCGACCCACTCGCGGCGGTCCTGTTCGGTCGAGAGGTAGTTGAACCGCAGCGCCGGCTTGACCCGCGGGTCCTTCGACGTGATCTTCACCGACCCACGCGAGTCGCTGTACATCGGTCCGATGTGGACCTGATAGCCGTGCTCGATCTTCTCTGGCTTGCCATCCGGTCCGTCGGGCATCGAGCCGTCGTAGCGGATCGCGATGGGCAGGAAGTGGAACATCAGGTTCGGGTACTTCACGTCGTCGTTCGAGCGCACGAAGCCGCCGGCCTCGAAGTGGTTCGTGGCGCCCTCACCCCTGCGGAAGAACAGCCACTTGAACCCGATCCACGGCCGCTTCCACATCTTCAAGGCCGGCTGCATGGTGACCGGCAGCGCGCTGCGGTGCTGGATGTAGACCTCGAGGTGGTCCTGCAGGTGTTCGCCCACGCCGGGCAGATCGTGGACGACCGGAATGCCCAGCTTGGCGAGCTCCGTCGCGTTGCCGACGCCGCTCAGCTGCAGCAGTTGCGGCGTGTTGATCGATCCACCGCACAGCACGACCTCGCGTGCCGACACGGTCTGCGTTGCGCCGCGACCCACCGTGAACTCGACACCGGTCGCGGTCTTGCCGTCGAACAAGACCCTCGTGACCAAGGCACGACACGTGAGGGTCAGGTTCGTGCGCTTCAGCACCGGATGCAGGTAGGCGCGCGCTGCGCTGAGTCGCCGTCCACGGTTGATGTTGCGGTCGAACTTGGCGAAGCCCTCCTGCCGGTAGCCGTTGACGTCGTCGGTGAGCGGGTAGCCGGCTTCCTGCACGGCTGCGAAGAAGGCGTCGAACAACGATGTGTCGGCGGCGCCGCGCTCCAGCACCAACGGACCCTTGGTGCCGCGGAACGCGTCCGGCGGCTCGGCCCCCACCACTGCCATGCACTTCTCCATCTTGCGGAAGTAGGGCAGGCAGTGCGAGTAGTCCCACGTCTCCATGCCGGGGTCTGCGCCCCAGCGCTCGTAGTCGAGCGGGTTGCCGCGCTGGAAGATCATCCCGTTGATGCTGCTCGAGCCGCCGAGCACCTTGCCCCGGGCGTGATAGATCCGCCGGCCGTTCATGAACGGCTCCGGTTCGGACTCGTACTTCCAGTCGTAGAACCGGCTGCCGATCGGGAACGCCAGCGCGGCCGGCATGTGGATGAAGACGTCCCACTTGTAGTCCCGCCGCCCGGCCTCGAGCACGAGCACCGTCTTGGTCGGATCCGCACTGAGCCGATTGGCCAGAGCGCAACCGGCCGATCCACCGCCCACGATCACGTAGTCGTAGACCCGGTCGGCTGCGGCGACTGTTGCTCGTGACATCGGCTGGGGATCCTGACTTCTCGAAGGCTGGCAATCTCCCGCACAGCGGAGGTCCGAGCCTACCCCACACGCGAAATCGGGCGCCCGGGGGCGAACCGATCCGGGCGAAAAGAGGGCTCGGTCCGTTCCGCTATGTTGCCAGCTGCGCCAACGAGCGCCACCAGGGACCAACGCGGGGACGGACACCAGTGACGAATGCAACGAACACCAACGGCCGGGCGCGACGTGACGAGGCGCAGCGGCGCTCCGGCTCGACGCGTTGGACTGCACGCCTGATCGGGATCGCCGTGCTGGCGTCAGCGGCACTGGTGGTCGCGCCCAGCGCGATCGTGCCGACGCAACCGGCCTTGGCGGCGAGCACGAACATCGCCCCGTCGGCGACAGCGACGGCGTCGTCGCAGAACACCTCGACCGGACAGACGGCGGCGAAGGCGATCGATGGAGTCATCGACGGCTGGCCCGGTGACTACACGCGCGAATGGGCGACGAACGGTGGCAAGGCGAACAGCTGGATCAAGCTGACGTGGCCGACGGCTGTCAACCTCGACAAGGTCGTGCTGTACGACCGGCCCAACACCAACGACCAGATCACCAAGGCCACCCTGCTGTTCTCGAACGGCACGACGGTGGCGGTCGGCGCACTCGTCAACTCCGGCACCGCGACCACGATCACCTTCACGGCACGCAGCGTCACCAGCGTCCGGTTGACCGTCAACTCGGTCAAGTCATCGACGGTCAACGTCGGGTTGGCCGAGCTGCAGGCCTGGGGCACCGTGGACACGCCTCCGACCACCTCGTCGGCGCCATCCACGACGGCCGCACCCACCACAGCGGCACCCACCACGGCCGCACCCACCACAGCCGCACCCACCACAGCGGCACCGACCACCGCCGCACCAACCACAGCCGCACCCACCACAGCGGCACCGACCACCGCCGCACCAACCACAGCCGCACC
>JAOBWO010000338.1 GCA_025463415.1 Acidimicrobiales bacterium
CCGAAGGCGTCGAGGACGCGCAGGGCTACTTCATGTCCAGGCCACAACCGCCGTCGGAATTCGAGCGGCACCTCGTGCGCTCGACATCGCCGAGCCGACTGCATTGGACGGACTCGACCAGCCACGGCCAGTCATCGGAGTCGACGAACGCCAGTCGGGAAGTAGCCGTCACCTGAACCCGCGGGCAGCTGCGCCACATCTACGTTTGCGCCATCGGGTTCGCGGGCAGAGCATCCGCATGCGAGTGAGGACCAACGTGACGCGCGCCGCCGGAATCGCCGCAATCCCGTTGCTGTTGTTGGCCTGTTCCAGCGACACAGGAACCGGTTCCGGCAGCCAAAGCAGTACCTCGTCGGCGGTCGTCGCGAACACGAGTGCAGCGTCATGTGGCCAGACGTCGGCGGCGGCCGACGAGACCGTCACGTTCGTGTTCACGCACACCAGCTCCGCGGAGGGTGTGGACTCGAAGCCCGGGTCCTCCTTCGCGCACGTGCGCGGCGTCGCCGTCCAGACCGACGCTGCCAACACGCAATCGATCGATGTGACGATCTCGGACACGACGGGCAACACCCTGGCAACCATCAACGGCATCGGCCCTGGATCGACGTGCGGAGTCGACTACGACTTTCCACCTGGCGACTACATGATCGAGAGCTCGGACGGCAACGGCACACAGTTCACGTCCTTCAGCGACCAGCCTGGCGAGACGACCGCCACCGCTGCGTCCGGCGCTTCGTCCGAGCCGGCTCCGTCCGGGGCGAGCGGGCACGCCACCCTGATGTTCGACGGGACCACGTACGACTTCACCAACGGCGGCTGCAGCCCGACCCTCGACCCCAACCTGTTCGTCTTCCGCGATCCGCCGACTCCGGGCGTCGACGCGACCTACTTCGCCCTCACCGTCGGCGACGTGACCACACCGTCGTCGGTGGGTGGCAAGCACGCCGGCTCGATCACCTACCAGAAGGACGGCAAGACCGTTGTGGCGGCGTCCGAGGCGACGCTCGATGTCGGCGCCGACCTCAGCGGCGGCACGTTCACCGGTGTCGACTTCCTCACCTCGAAACCGGTGTCCGGCTCGTACACCTGCTGAACCCCGAGAAGTGTTGCAATTCGGACGACTCAGAGGATTCCGTCGCGGGCCGCCGCGTGGATGGTCGGCACGGTCGGCCGGAAGCCCAACTCGCGTAGGAGCGTGCCGTCCATGCGTCCAGACCACGGATTCGTGAGGGGCGCGGCGCATTCAGATCTCTCTCTCCGACAGATCGCTCGATCGACGACTGTTGTCGCAGACCTCCCCGGGAGCCGGGTGGCGCTCGTTCGTCCCGCCGCCACCGGACACCCTCGACCCGTTGCTCGACGATCTGCTCACGTACGTCAACGGCGATGACCATCCTGCCCTCGTGCAAGCGGCGATCGCCCACGCCCAGTTCGAGACGATCCACCCCTTCGTCGACGGCAACGGCCGCACCGGCCGCGCCCTCATCCATGTCGTCCTCCGCCGCCGTGGCCTCGCACCACGATTCGTGCCGCCGATCAGCCTCGTGCTCGCCACCTGGGCCAACGACTACATCGCTGGGCTCACTGCATATCGACACATCGGCGCCGCGAACACTCCCGAACACTCGATGGGCGCCGGCATCTGGTTGCGAACATTCGCCACGTCCGCACACCGATCATGCGCGGACGCCGAGATCGACGCGGGCAAGATCGCAGCGCTCGACGCGCGGTGGAGGGAACAACTCGGTCGCGTTCGCGCCAACTCGGCCGTCGAGCTGCTCCTTGATCTCCTGCCTGGTGCTCCCGTGATCACTGTCGACAGCGCCGCACGCCTGATCGGACGATCCGAGATGCGCACCGGTGAGGCCATCAACCGTCTCGAAGCCGCCGGCGTGCTGCGCCAACGCAACATCGGCCGACAGCGCTACCGCGTCTTCGAAGCAGCCGACGTCGTCGACCTGTTCACCGGACTCGAACGAGCCCTCGCCAGCCCCACCGGTGACACCGTCGCCGAACCACCGACGCGCCGAGTTCCGCGTCGTGCGCAGCCCGCCGGAGACGAGATCTGACGGACGATGGCAGTTGCTCGATGCGGCCCAGCTTTCAACTGAGCCATGACAGGCGCGTGGAACGACGACCTCTGGCCGGGCGGGGAGCCGTTCACCGACTTCGGCCAGTTCGGCGTCGATGCCCTCCACCTACGCGTCTTCGACCAGACCGAGTGGTGGGTCGACCGTCTCGGCCGCCCGCACCGCCTCGATGAGATGACCGATGGCAGCCGTCGCAACGTCATCGTCTTCCTGACCACTTCGTCGACGGGTTCCACGCAGCGAGCGCGCTTCGCGAAGCGGCTACCGCGCTCGGCGACGCCGTGCTAGGAGGTGTGTCCTTTGCCGTGCTCGCACCCGCCGTCGACGCTCCCCGCACGCTCGACCTCGAACCGATCACGTGGCTCGAGGAAACGCCGCTCATGCGCCGGCCGCGCGCCGACCGGGCACCGCTTGAGCCCACGGCTGCGAGCCGTAAACGACGAAGCCCTGGTCTGCCGGAGTGGCTGACCAGGGCTTTCTTAGTGGCGGGGGCAGGATTTGAACCTGCGGCCTTCGGGTTATGAGCCGTAGAATACGTGTTCGAGAATCTGTCACCTAGTGTCGTTTCGTGCCATCTACCAGCATGTTCGCGATTCGAAGATGACACCGTGTGCCTGTGGATATCGGCCCATTTCAGACCGTCCGTTAGAAGTTCCGTTAGAAGTCCAGACAGAGACCCATGCATCTGCACCATGCGAGTGCTGCGGCCGGAGCAGCCCCGTCGCCCGCTGTCGCTCAGACCAGATCGGTGAGGGCTTTCCACTCTTGGACGAGTTCGGCCCCCATCACCGCACCTCCCAGGTTCTCTGTCATGATCGCGACGACGTCGTCGACGCCCGTCACCGATGCCGACCGGATGGCCTGAAATCGATGCTCATGCGCGGCTTCGCCGATGTCCTGCGTCATCTGGAGGTCGTCCCTGGCGAGTTCGTCGGGCTCGACGCCGAGAGTCTGCAGCGTCTTGAGGTCCGTGAGATCGAGCACCCGAGTCAGTTGGGCTGTGACCAACCACAGCTCACGTGGGAGCAGGTCTTCTACCTCGATGCCCTGGCGGTGCGCCTGCCGGGCAAGCTCGGCCACAACGCACGGCCGCGTGGTGCACAGGTATACGACCGGGTAGCTGTGTGGCCGGTTGTACCGACCGCCGAACCGTCGGGCGCCGTCGCCACTCCGTGGATCGAACCCGCTGGCCTGGTTGCGATATCCCTTGACCGACAGTTCCGCCCCCGCCAATCTGGCCACTTTGCGCGGGTCAAACGAAGACATCTCAGCCAGTTACGCCCTCTGCAATGGCGAGCAACAGATCAATGACGCGCTGATACCGGCCTTGTGCAATGAGTTCGAGCGGCTTGTCGTAGGCGAGATCCGGGTTGGGAGAACGAAGCCACAGGCGTGCAGCGTTGTCCCGCATCACCCTCCTCGTGAGGTCCACCACAGCCCGAAGTTCGAGAAGTCGTTCCTCCGCCTCGCGTCGCGGCACCGCCGCTTCGGCCTTCCAGCGCGAAACGCTGCGCGGATTGGTATCGCTGACCCGGGCGACGTCGACGGTGTCGACGACGTCACCCTCGTACAAGTGATCGAGCAATGCAGTAAGTGTGGTCATAGATCCCTCGTCGAGCTAAAGTGTAGCGAAACGTCGCGCATTTGTCGTATCATACGTCGAACGGCTGTCAAGGAGAAATTGATGGATCTCGATCTCGGTCATGGCTTCATCCCTCGTATCGGCGAGGAGAACTACAAGGCGGTCGACCGCTGCGTCGGGCCCGCCGACCTCTTCAATCCCGATCCTCTCGACTTGCCATGGGCGATCATCGACGGGTCGTGGGCCGAAGGCCGCCCCGAACTCTCAACACACTCCGCGGCCACGGAACCAAGCTGCTCGTTGACACCCATGGTTGGCGCTACCGATATGCGGCTACCGCGGAGGTTGCCAAGCTCTCCACCGCAAGTTGGGCACCCCAGTCGGCTGTCTCGCTGGCCGACAAGACTTCGGGTCGCCTCCTTGTCGAGTCGAGCATCAGAGCGCAGGCTGTCCTCGGCGCCGATGCGTACATAGTTCCGGGCTGGATGCCGGATGAGCCGTCCGAGGATCTGCGGCGCTCCTACTCGGCCATCTTCGAGACCATCAGCGCGTTCGACGGCGTCGACGCTCGTCCCTTCGTCATGTTCATCGGCGGTCACACCAAGGGGCTGGACCGAGTCATCGAACTGCTCGACGAAGTCCCACATTTCGTTTCGGCCGTCTACCTCCAGCTGTCACCGATCGCTCCGTCAAAGGACAGTCCGTCCAAGCTCGAGGCGCTCATGGCGGTGTACCGGCACGCGAGCGCACGCGGGTTCAAGGTCATCGCCGGACACGCCGGCGCAATCACACCGGCACTCAGGGCCATGGGTGTGGACGCGGCAGATGCCGGCCTGGCGACCGGCGAGGCCTTCGATCGGTCCGGGGCGCGTTCATCTCGGAAGAAGGCCGACGACGAACAGTCATCGGCCGGTGGTCGCCGATCGAGAATGTACTTCAGCCAGATCGACCGATCGCTCGACGCCAAGGTCGTCGAAACCCTGATGTCTGTGCCGGGAGCGGCAGCCGAGCTTCGGGGATGCCGCCTGCCGTGCCACCGCTTTCGCGGGGGCCATTTGCTCGACCACGCTCGGGAGCATTCGCTGTGGAGTCGGGTGGAGGAGGCGCAGCTCGTCGACTCTCTTCCGCGCAGCATGAGAATGACTCAGGTCTACGAGCGGCTCCGTAGCCAGCGTTCCGTTCTCGCGACAATCAACGGGGCCCTTGATGCTGCGAACCAGGAGACCCTCGACCCCAAGCCCCTCGAAAACCGGCTCACCTGGGTCTCAAGAACTATTGCGATGGCCTCGGCCGCCTAGTCACACGTCGCAAGGCATCCTCGTCACGGCCATGTCGACTGATCCGCCAGACTCCATTCGTGGACAAAGCGCCATCGCAATCAGAGCGAATCGACCATGTGGCTGGTCAGCCAGCCGCCACCGCGTGGCGTCGCGCGGCTCGTCAACATCAAAGTGACTGGCGAGAACATCACGCTTGGCCGGCCGGAGCTCAACGAGTCAGCGCGCAGATGGGCGGAGGCACTCGCCCACTCGGCAGCCGAGTCGACGCGGACTTCGCGATCGAGGACGGCGTCAACTTCCTGAATGACGCGACTCGGCGTGCCGTCGCACACCGCGTCGCGAACCCGCAGCTGCATCAGACGCTGGATGCAACGCGCCTATACAGCGATCTGCTCTCGTCGATGCCCATGTGCTTCAACCTGTTCGGACCACTGTGGGATGACCCTGAGCTGTGCGCCGCTGCGGCACATCGTTGGTTCCCGGTCATTTGCCCGGCCGAGGCGCGAGCGACCGTGACGTTCGAGTGGTCCCCGGGACGGAGAGACCCGACGTGGCTCGGCGACCGCACGGCCTTCGACGCCGTACTACACGTCGAGCACGAAGGACAGACCACGCTGATTGGCATCGAGACCAAGTACCACGAGTACCCCATCACCGAGGCCGTAACTCGAGTCAGCCGTGGCGCGGCCGTTACCCGATCGCCGCGGCCGCGGTACATCGTCGTGACAGAACGCGCTGGCCTCTTCGCCTCCCACAACTGGATCGATGAGATCTGGGGAACCGACCTCGAGCAGATTTGGCGGGACCACATGCTCGCATTGGCGTGCATGCAGGCGTCGGCCGACATCACGGCAGCCCGATACGTACTCGTCGCACCCGCGATGAATCCACCATGGGCCGATCTCGCTGACAGATACTCGACGATGCTCACGCCGGAGACTCGGGTCACGTTCGCCTATCGAAGTCTCGAATCCCTCTTAGATCAGGTGGCCGACCTCGTGCCGCACGCTCACGACTTCCGAAACCGATATCTCGCCGTCGAGATGTAAAAGGACTCCCCTCACCTAAGTCGACTCCGGCCAGTAGCCCTTGCTCTGGCGATACTGCGTGGACTCGGGCACTTCGGTGAACTCCAGAAGGTTCCCGAGCTTGTCTGCAAGCACGTCCCGAACCTTTGTGGGCGCCGCAAAGAAGAACTCGCGGCGGTCATTCACTCGATTGACCCTTGCCTCTGCGAAGGCGTGGTGCAGTTCGTTCTCCAGCGTGACCGCATCGTCGGAGAAGTAGATCGCGTGAACGTCGAAGGGGAACGGGACCGACGCATCGCCGAGCTCCTTGACTCGATCAAGTGGTTCCAGCCGGCGGGTCATGCCGATCTTCACCATGTTCGGGCCAAAGGCGCCGATGTTGCTGATCACATATACGTAGCCGGCGCGAATGTTGGCGGCGCGGTAGTCGTTCTGCGCGATGGCCTGCTCCAGCTCGCCGAGTTTGGCTGCGAGTTCAGCGGCGCCTGACTCGTCGCCTCCGGCGAGGAGGGCCTGCATTGCGTTCGCGTAGTGCGCTCGCTCCTTGTCCAAACGCTCCCGCTCCGCAGCCAACTCCTGCTCGACCTTGCGTTGCTCGCGCAGGTGCTCCCGTTCCTCTCGGGCTCGTTCACGCTCCTCTTGCACCTTCATCGCAAAGTCCGCCGTGAGGTGCAGCTCGTCGATTCGAAGGGCGTGGTACTCCGGGTTGACGCGCATTTCCATCATGGCGCCCAACTTGGCGATCGAGGTGACCGATGCTTCGAGCCGCCGCTCAGCGGTGACCACGTTGCCGGCGCGGAGCGATCGGACGCAGCTGTCGGCCTCTGAGTTGTAGGCGCGCAGCATCAGCTTGCCGAAGTCGGACGTCATCTTCCGACCCTTCGCCAGCGAGTTGTTGAACGTGAACATGTCCGACTTGAGGATCGCCTCACCTTCGAGCACGAACTGCTTGATCTTCTCCTGCAGCGTGTTCAGCCGATCGCGGAACTCCTCGGAGTTCTCGAGCGGGTGGTGATAGCGATAGATGCCGACCTCCTGGAGCACGCGCTCGTCGTCGAGATCCACAAGCTCTGCGTTGCCGTCAGGCGGCCCAGCGGCAGCGGCGCTCAGCTGACTCTGCAACAGCGCCACCTGCGATCGCAGCGCGGCGATCTCCACGCCGTCATCTCGGGTCGCGGCGGGCGACGGAGAGGGCGCGGGCGGAGGTAGAGGGTTCCCCACAGCGGGCGACGGATGGTCGACCTCAGGCGGCGGGGCGATCGTCGGTGGCACGAGCAGCGATTGCGCTGAGGCGGCTGGGGCCGGTTCGATGGGCGTCCAGAAGGACCAGTCGGGAGGGGCGGCGGGCCAGCTCCCATCTGGCTTCCAATTCGCCGGAGGAACCCATCCGACTGGCGGCTTCGGCCAACCGGGCGCGGGGTTGAACAGATGACCATCCATGATCAGCGGCCACGCACACCCTTCGAAGTGTCGATCGCGACAAGGTCGTAGGGGCTCTTCGAAACCAAAGCGCCGAGGTGCTGAAGCGTTGCCAGAGGTACGACGTTGGCGAGGTTGAACGTCATGAACGCATCTCTTTCAGCCGCGACGGCTACAAGCGGGGTGCGCTTGCTGCGGCCAGTCGCTTCGTCGATCGTGTCGGTCTCAGCCGTCAAGGAAATCGTCTGGATGCGTCCGGACCGATCAGCTTCGAAGACCTCTTCGAGGCTGCGAAGTGCTACCTGGGCGACGGCGTTCGCATAGCGATCCTTCTGCTCCTTGAGCGGAAGGTTCGTCGAAGTGATCTCGTCCTTGGCGCGGACGTACTTGTACTCCTTGACTGCCGGGACGTCGTGTGGTCCCGGAACGAGGACCGTGAGAGTCAACTCCTTCAGACTCGAGCTGAACTCGAAGTCATGCTCGACAGGAAATGCTGCCGGATAGACGGAGTTGCCGAGCACGATTGCGATGTACTCCTGCACAGCGTCCTCGACGTCGTAGGCAAGGTTCGCGATGAGGGTGTCGAGCTGAGCATTTGATTGCTGAACTGCGGATTCACGCTCGGCGCACTCACGGTCGTACTCGGCCCGAGCGGCCGCGAGACGCTCGATGCGGGCCGCCTCCGATTGCTGATACTCGGCCTCGTATCGCTGCAGGTTGGCCGGATGAAGAGCCGTCTCCTGTTGCCAACGTTGGTGCAGGACTGCAAACGCTGACTGTGCTTGAGCGACGGCCTCGGCGTACTTCTTCTTGCCACCGAAGACTCCGCCAAGTCCCTTGGGCTCCCCCTCCGGTGCAACGTACTGCGGTTCTACCGGCGCGGCAGGCGGTGCCGTTCGCGGCATTGGTAGTTCGAGATCCGGTCGGCCGAATGGCGGATGCTCTGCGATATTGCGGAGTTCGTTGAGGTCGACATAGTCGTCGACCTCAAGCGCAGTGGCGAGCATGCCGTCGATTTCCTCGTAGTCGCTGGCCAGCTCGGCGTTTCGCTGCTCGACGTCAGCGAGCATCGCCTCCTCATGCAGGCGCCTCGCCTCCTTCTCTGCCGCCTTCTGTTCTGCCACCGACGAGCGAGCGAATTGGGCGGCCGCCCTCTCAGATTGCTTCTGTGCCAACTCGGCACGCTTGACCGCCGCTGCGTGAGCCTTGAACGCTGCCGAGCTCTGCTGTTGCTGCCGCTTCTGCGCCACCTGACCTTGGTGTTGTAGCTCTGCGAAGAACCCGCGCTTGTTGGTCATGACATCCCTTCAGAGAACCAGCAGCGATTGCTCAACCCGTCGCGACGAGACGTGTTCCGAGAGCAGCAGTCTGCTGACGTTGATAGCGAGTGAGCGTAGATGAATCAAACTTGCGTCTCTCCCGTCATCTGATTGCCCCATCGTGAGCGTTGACCACTGCAATCTGGCCGAACGTCGGATTCGCAAAGCCGATCATTGGTCGAACACCTGCCGACCGCCGTTGAGCGGGTCCCCCCTGCCGTGCACCAGGACTCAGTCCACCGCTGGGGCCCAGGCCACATTCGGGTGGCTCCGCTCTCTCGGCGCACCTCGTGTCGGTGACGGTCGAAAACTGCGCGGTGTTGCCGGTCGAAAAGTGCGCGGTGTAGTTGTCTGTTGAGCTTACGCGTCGGGCTCGCCGGCGCCGGTTCGGATGCTGGGCAGGGTGTCGATGCCGCGGTTGCGGAGCCGGTAGCTGGCGCCTTTGAGGGTGAGGACATCGGCGTGGTGAACGATCCGGTCGATCATTGCTGCGGCGACGGCTTGGTCGCCGAACACGCCACCCCAGCTGGAGAATGGCAGGTTCGAGGTGAGGATCAGCGACGCGTGTTCATAGCGCGACGACACGAGTTGGAACACGAGGTTCGCTGCGTCTTGCTCGAACGGCAGGTAACCGACTTCGTCGATGACGATGAGCCCGTAGCGGCGGAGCCGGGCGAGCTCGGCCGGCAGGCGTCCGAGGCGGTGGGCGTCTTGGAGTCGGGCGACCCAGTCGACGGCGGTGGCGAACAGGACGCGGTGACCGTGGTGCGCAGCGACCATGCCAAGGCTGGTGGCGAGGTGGGTTTTGCCGGTGCCGGGCGGGCCGAGCAGCACCACGTTGCGGGCTTCCGTGAGGAACGCGCCGGAGGCGAGCGCAGCGACTTGTTGGCGGACCGCTGACTGGTGGTCCCAGTCGAAGTCGTCGAGGGTCTTGCGGGCCGGGAACCCGGCCCAACGGATCCGCTGAGCGGCGCCCGACGCGTTCCGGGCGGAGACCTCGCGTTCAAGGACTGCGGCCAGGTAGTCCTCATGGGTCCAGCCGGCGTCACGGGCTTGGTCGGCCAGACGGCTGGCGGCTTCGACGATCCGCGGTGCCTTCAGCGCAGCGGCGAGGTAGTGGATCTGCTTGGCCGCATCGGAGGCGGGCTGCTGCTTGGCGGCCATCACGCGACCTCGAGCCCGTCGAGCCCGGCGATTCCGAACGCCCGGTCGTAGTCAGCAAGATCACGCGCCAGCGAGTCGTCGGCGACTGTGCTCGGACGTCCGAACTCCTCACGCAACACCTTCGCTGTTGCCACGTGCGCGGGATCGGTGACCGTCATCCGGCGGGCCCACACCCTGCCGTGATCGGCGACCGGGCGACCGTCGAGACGCACCTGCACCCGTTCCAGATCAGCGGTGACGGTGACCTGTCGGCCGATCGCAGTCGGGTCGACGGAGTAGTCGTTGGCATCGACGCGCACGTAGTAGTCGCGGCCGAGCCGGATCTGGTTCGACCAGCCGACACGAGGTGGGATCGGCGGCAACGCCAGCATCGCCTCACGGTCGGCGTCGACGAGATCGATCGGGCGGGCTTGGAGCGTGCGCACCACACGCCGGTTCGCGCGTTCGAGCCAGTCGGCGAACTGTGTGTTGAAATCGGCCGGTGAGGTGAAGCTGCGACCCGGCATGAACGACGTCTCGAAGAACCCGTTGCGACGCTCGACCACACCCTTGGACTCCGGGTCGCGTGCTTTGAGCTGATGGACGCGTGTGGCCAACGTCCCGCAGAACTCGGCGACACCAGCGGCGAGCCGGCCACGCCGGCCGATGCCCGTCTCGTTGTCCCAGATCAACCGGCGCGGCACCCGCCCGAAATCGTCGATCAACGACCACGATCCCAACAACAGATCCGGTGTCTGACGTGACGGGATCATCCGGCCGCAGATGTAACGCGAGTGCGCCGCGACCATCACCAGCACCGGCAACAGCGCGGTCGTGCCGTCCTCGAGCGGGATCCGTTTCGGCGGGAACCACAGATCGCACTGCGCCGCGTCGCCTGGCGACCACACCAGCCGATCAGCCGGGTCGGGGCGGCGCTGCTCCGGACGTAACCGGGCCACGTTCTCACGGAACCACGACGGTGAGCCTGACCACCCAACCCGCTCTGCGAGCACCGTCGCGGGCATCTCCGGGAACTCGGCCAACATCGCCCGCACCCGTTCCTCGAACGGCGTGAACGACGTCGCCTCCACCGGCACCCGCTCATACTTCGGTGGCTCGTCCAACGAGACCGCCTTGGCCACCGTGTTCCGAGAGATCTGCAATCGCTCAGCGATCTGCGTCTTCGGCACACCCTCGGCCGCCAACCTCCGAATCAACGCCCAGTCTTCCAAAGTGATCACACTCCAATCGTTGAGTGCTCACCTTTCGACCGGCAGGGATGCTCAGTTTTCAGCCGTCACCGACAAACGGGGTCGGAGGCTCGATCGCGATGTGCGAGAATGAAGAACGTACCTGCGTGAGTGCCATGCGAACACTGAGGTTCGCGACGCCTGGCGCGATGATCCGACGGTCGGATGCTCATGCTTCGGTAG
>JAOBWO010000339.1 GCA_025463415.1 Acidimicrobiales bacterium
ATGCCGAGCATGTTCGCCCGGTCGCCGCGCTCGGCTGACGCGCGCACCGCGACACCCGTGCGAGTGCGGTTGAGGAAGACGGCGACGAGCACCATCGCGATCGGGGCGACGGCCAGCTCGACGAAGTCGTTGCCCAAGAGGCGCACCACACCGACATCGAGCTTCCACGAGATCGCTTGCGGCAGGCGCTCGGACGCCGCGTTGCGGCCCCACCACCGCGGGACGAGGATGCCGAGCACGGCCAGCAGCTGAGTGATGCCCAGGGTCGCGACGGTGAGCACGAGACGTGAGGAGTTCTTGAAGCGACGGACGAAGATCAGCTCGACCAGCCCGCCGAGCACGATCGCGATGACCAGACCGATCACGAACCCCAGCGGATACGGCCAGTGGCTGAACACGACGAGCGCCACCACGAACGACGTCGGCACCGAGCCGAGGTCGGCCTGGGCGAAGTTGATGACGCGGTTGGCCCGGTAGACCAGTGCGAGGCCGAGCGCCAGCAGTGCGGTCAGCATGCCGAGCACGATGCCGCGGATCGCCGCACCCCACGGGAGGTACCACGTGCGGAACGCGATCACGAGCGCGACGACCACGAGCACGCCGACCGCGCCGATGACGACGCGGCGACGAAGCTCGGACCCCCCGGACCGATCGTTCATCCCCATTCGTCCCGAACGTACACGCGAGCGACGAACTACCGTGACACGGGTGCACTCCAGCCCCGAGCCGCAGGACGTCATCGAGCTGGAGGACGCGGCGTTGCGGGTCACGTGGACGCAGAAAGGAGTCGTGCGGCGATTGCGCGATCGATCGTCACCGATCGACTTCGTGTTCAGCGGCATCGACGGTTTCGTCCGTCACCGCACCGGCCGCCATGCGGCGCTGCTGGCGCACTACGGCTTCTTGTCGGTGTTCCCGCTGCTGGCCGTGATGACGACGATCCTGGGCTACGTCCTCGAGAGCTACGCCTCAGTGCGTCAGCGGATCGTCAACTCGGTCTTCGCCAACATCCCGTTCATCGGCCAGCAGATCAAAGACGACCCGAGCAAGATCACCGGCAACGTCGTCGTGCTCGTGGTGGGCCTCGCAACCGCGCTGTGGGCGGGAACGAAGTGCTTCGTCGCCGCGCAGCAGGCGATGAACGACATCTGGGAGGTGCCCGAGGCCGATCGCCCGAGGCTGGCCCATTCACGGCTCCGCGCCCTGCTGGCGATCGCCGTCGTCGGCATCGCCCAGGTCGGCTCCGCGATCGTCACCGGCATCGTCGGGATCAGCGGTACCGCTTGGATCAGCCGGATCCTGCTCGTCCTCGCCGCGATCGCGATCAACATCACCGTGCTCGTCGCCGCCTACCGAGTTCTCACCGCGCGCCGGCTCGACCGCGACCAACTCGTGCCCGGCGCGATCGGTGCGGGGCTCGGCTTCTCCGTGCTGCAGGTGATCGGCACCACGATCGTGCAGCGCGCGATCACGAAGGCATCACCGATCTACGGAAACTACGCGACGGTCATCGCGTTGCTCACCTGGCTGAGCCTGCACGCGGTGGTGGCACTGCTCGGCGTCGAGGCCAATGCGGCGCTCGACCGGCACCGACGTCGTGTGCCAACCTGAGAGATGGCATCCCTCGACGTCCCGGTCATCGATCTCGCCCCATGGCGGACGGGTAACGCGGACGCACGCGAAGGTGTCGCCTCGGCCGTCGACGATGCCTGCCGTACGAGCGGGTTCTTCCAGATCGTCGGCCACGGGTTCCCGCCCGCAGTCATCGACCATGCATTGGCACAGATCGACGAGTTCTTCCACCTCCCGCTCGCCGAGAAGATGATGATCCGGCCGGGATCCGACGCGATCAACCGGGGCTTCCTTCCGCTGGGCAGCGAGGCGCTCAGCTACACCGTTGGGGTCGACGCACCGGCCGATCTGCCCGAGGTGTTCGTCGTCGGCCCGGACGAACTGCCCGCCGATGCTCGGCACCACGCTGATCCGTTCAACGTGTTCACGCCGAACCTCTGGCCGCCGAAGCCCGGCGGCCTGAGGCCGGCAATGCTCGCCTACTTCGACGCGGTCGTCGCGCTGGCGAAGACGATGGTCGACATCTACGCCGTGGCGCTCGGTCTCGAGCCAACCTTCTTCCGCGGCCACGTCGATCACTCCACGGAGACGTTGCGCGTCAACTACTACGAGCGCCTCGCTCCGGAGGAACCGATCGCCGACGGCCAGCAACGGCTCGGCGCGCACACCGACTACGGCATCACCACCGTCCTCTACGCGGACCGCGTTCCGGGTCTGCAGCTGCTCGACCACGACGGCGTCTGGCACGACGTGCTCGCCGAGCCTGGAGCGTTCATCGTCAACCTCGGCGATCTCCTGGCTCAGTGGACCAACGACCGTTGGCGCTCGACGGTGCACCGCGTCGTCGCGACCGGTGGCCAGGGCACCCGTCGTCGGTCGATCGCGTTCTTCTTCGACGGCAACTACGACTCCGTGATCGAGTGCCTGCCGACGTGTTGTGACGAAGATCATCCGGCGCGATACGCACCGACGACCGCTGGTGCCCATCTCGTCGAGAAGTTGCGCGGGGCCCGCACACTGACGAAAGCCGAGACGATCGACACCGTCGGCGATCGAATCGATGCTCTGCGCCGGTCGTGACGAGCGCTTCGATTTTCGCCGCGTCGGTCAGTCGTTCTGATTGACGGAACAGCCGTCACTGACTGATCCGACAACGAGTAGTCGGGGCCCCCGTGTTTCCGTATGGTGTGCAACTCGTGACTACGAATCGCTCACTCCCCACCCCTGCGCTCCCCGACACGGCGAAGGTCGACGCCTTCCTCGCGCAGACCGACGCACCGACGCCGTTCGTCGTCGTCGATGTCGACAAGGTCGCCGAGCGGTACGAGTCGCTGACCGAGGCCATCCCCTCGGCGCGGGTGTACTACGCCGTTAAGGCCAACCCGGGCGCGCCGATCCTCGCCAGGCTGAACGATCTCGGCTCCGCGTTCGACGTCGCCAGTCCGGCCGAGGTCGACATGTGCCTCGCCGCCGGCGCGGCTCCCGAGCACATCTCGTACGGCAACACGATCAAGAAGTCGCGCGACATCGCCTACGCGTTCGCGGTCGGCGTCCGCCGGTTCACGATCGACTGCGTGGAGGAGCTCGAGAAGGTCGCCAAGGTCGCGGGCTCCGACGCGTCGGTGTGCGTTCGTCTGCGTCACGAGTGCGGCGGCGCCGACTGGCCGCTGTCACGCAAGTTCGGCTGCGATCCGTATGAGGTCGAGAACCTGCTCGTGCTCGCCGGCGAGCTCGGCATGGAGTGCGGCGTGTCCTTCCACGTCGGCTCGCAACAGCGCGACCTCCAGGCCTGGAGCGAGTCGCTCGAAGTGGTCGCGCTGTTGATGGACCGTGCCCGTCGACGCGGTGCCCGACCCAGCTTCATCAACCTCGGTGGCGGCTTCCCGGGCACGTACCGCGAGGGTGCACCCGGCATCGCCGAGTACGGGCATGCCGTGCGCACCGCGCTGGCCACGTGGTTCCCCGACAGCGTCGGTCCCGACGCGACGATGGAGGTCATGGTCGAGCCCGGCCGCTACATGGTTGCCGACGCCGGCGTGCTGCGCTCCGAGGTCGTGCTCGTCTCGCGTCGTTCGCCGGTCGACAGCGAGCGCTGGGTGTACCTCGACTGCGGCAAGTTCCACGGCCTCGCCGAGACGATGGACGAGGCGATCCGCTACCGCCTGCGCACGCCGCACGACGGCACGCCCACCGGCCCCGTCGCGATCGCCGGACCCACGTGCGACTCCGCCGACGTGCTGTACGAGAAGAGCGCCTACGAGCTGCCTCTCGCGCTTGCCGAGGGCGACATGGTCGACATCCTCTCCGCCGGTGCCTACACGACCACCTACAGCTCGGTCGGCTTCAACGGCTTCCCGGCGCTGGCCGAGCACTTCATCTAGCTCGTTCCCGACAGGCGCGTGGCGCCACGTCGACCACGTGGGCCTCCGGTCCTCTCGCGTCTCGCGCCCACAGGGTGCCGCTGGAGCGGACCTCAGATAACTTCCCCATGGACGGAATGCGCGTCGTTCCGACTCGGTTGCAGTCGTGTTCTGACAACCCCCCGAATACTGGAGCTCGCTCCAGGCACACAGAAGGGAAGCTGCTCGACATGACCAACGACCAGTCTCGGATGCCGCTGGACCGAATCGAGATCTGCGGACTCCGCGTGATGGCTCTCGTCGGTGTGCTGCCGCACGAGCGTGAGGCCGCACAGCCGCTCGAGTTCGACATCATCCTCGAAGGCGACCTCCGAGACGCGGGGCGCAGCGACGATCTCGCCGACACCGCGCACTACGGCCTCGTCACCGACCGCGCTGCGGCGATTGCCCGCGAGACCAAGGACGAGCTCCTCGAGCGCCTCGTCCACCGCATCGCCGAAGACGCGCTCACCATCGATCGGGTCGAGGCGGTCGAGGTCGTGTGCCGCAAGCTGCGTCCGCCGATCGCCGAGGACATCGCTTACACCGCGGTGCGCATCCGCCGAACCCGTGCCGATCTGCAGATCCCCACCCGCACCAACCACCGCGCGATCGTTGCACTCGGCAGCAACCTCGGAGACCGCCTCGGCTTCCTCAAGCTCGCGGTCGACGAGCTCGGCGAGAGCGTCATCGCGCAATCGCAGGTCTTCGAGACGGCGCCGGTGGGTGGGCCGGACAACCAGGGCGCCTACCTGAACATGGTCGTGTCGGTCAACACGTCGCTGGACCCCTTCGCGATGCTGCGCCGGTGCCAGCGCATCGAGGCACTCGCGCTGCGCCAGCGGATCGTGCACTGGGGTCCGCGCACGCTCGATGTCGACCTGCTGTTCTTCGACGACATCACGATCGGGAGCCCCGAGCTGACGATCCCGCATCCTCGCTACGCGGAGCGCCGGTTCGTGCTCGCCCCGCTCAGCGAGGTCGCCCCGGAGCTGTGCCCCGCGAACTGGGACGCCACGCTGCCACCCGACCAGGTGACCGCACTCGGGCCGCTGGCCGACCTCATCTGAACGCGCCCACGATGCCCTGCAAGAACGCGTCAGACCGCCTCGGGCCGACCGAGCCCGAGCTTGCGCTCCAGCGCGCGCACCTGGTCCGGGTAGTGGACGCGCCCGTACTCGGGCTGCTGGCGGATCACGATCTCCATCAGCTCCCAGTGCTGCGGGGTGTCCTTCCACGGCAGAGCTATGTACAACGGCAGGTCCCAGCGACGCAGCTTGTCCAGGTTGGTGTAGACGATCTTCTGGTAGCGGTAGCGGTCTTCCCATGGCCAGTTGCTGGGCGCGAACCCGGTGCCGGGGTCGATGATGCACCGGTGGCGCATGCCGAACCGATCGGCGTCGGCCAGGCGGGCATCGAAGAACTCGATCAGGGCATCGACCGGGTCGGCGGTGACGTGTTCCATTTCACGCGGGTTCGGACCGGACAAGAACGGCACGACGATCGGCACCTGGAACTCGGCCGCCACCGCCCACATCTCGTCGGTCTGCATCCCGTCGGCCGCGTTCAACACGGTGGCGCCGGCCTCGATCGCGCGGCGGGCCACCTGCGGACGCCAGGTGTCGACGCTCAGCGGAACCCCCAGCTCAGCGAGGGCGGGAACGACGTCGGCGAGCCGCGCCCATTCGGTTTCCCACCCGACCACCGTGGCCGCGTCGGTGCTGCCCTGGCCGCCGAGGTCGATACCGTTGGCGCCCTGATCGAGCATCTTCGTGGCTCGGGCCACAGCCTGCTCCGCGCCCTCCACGATCGAATCGGCGTTGAGCGAGTCCGGCGACGCGTTGACCACGGCAAACAGTTCCACGCAGGAGGAGGTTATTGCCGATGAGTGCATCTACCCTCAGCCACGTGAGTGCCGTCCGCACCTTCGAC
>JAOBWO010000438.1 GCA_025463415.1 Acidimicrobiales bacterium
CGGGCGCGCTCGACGAAGCCGTGCACCCGGTCGCGGTGCGCCGACGTGATCAGTGGACCGATGCTGGCGCCGTCGTAGGGCCCGCCGAGCGTGACGCCGCGCATCGTCTCGGCCAGCGCAGCCACGACGGTGTCGTGCGCCGATCGCTCCACGTAGACGCGAGTCGCTGCCGTGCAGTCCTGACCGCTGCTGTAGCTGGCGGCCAGCGCAGCCGCCCGCCCGACGGCCACCGGATCGGCGTCGGCGAACACGATCAACGGTGCCTTGCCGCCGAGCTCGAGGTGCAGGCGTGCGGGCTTGCCTGCGGCCAGCGTCATGATCCGCCGGCCGGTGCTGCTCGATCCGGTCAGCGTGATCATGTCGGTCAACGGATGGGCGACGAGCGCCTCGCCGACGGCGGCGTCGCCGGTGACCACGGTGAGCACACCGGGGGCGAAGCCGACCTGCAGGGCGAGCTCTGCGATCCGGATCGAGCTGCGCGGCGTGGCCGGTGCCGGCTTGAGCACCACGGTGCACCCCGCCGCCAACGCGGCGCCGACCTTCCAGATCGCCATGATCAGCGGGAAGTTCCAGGGCGTGATCGCAACGACCACCCCGGCCGGCCGGCGGATGAGCATCGACGTGTACCCGGTGCTGAAGATGCCGGCAGCCGTGCCGTCGACGCTGCGCGCGGCACCGGCGAAGAAGCGCAGGTTGTCCAGCGCGAACGGCAGCTCGCCGTCGCGCATCACGGTCCACGGCTTGCCCGTCTCCTCGACCTCCAACGCACAGATCGCATCGGCCTCGGCCTCGATCGCATCCGCCAGGCGGTGCAAGAGCCTGGCCCTCTCGCCCGGCAGCGTCGTCTCCCATGCGGTGCCCGCCGCCGCGGCGGCACGAACGATGCCGTCGATGTCCGCCACAGGCGTGTCGCGGATCGTCGTGATCACCGACTCCGTGGCCGGGTTGATCAACGCACGCTCGTTCATCGACCGGACTCTAGGCTTCGGCCGTGGTCCAGAAGACGTTCCTGTTCATGCCCGAGAGCGCCTATGGGCCCACCAACAACTGCATCGGGATCGGCAATGTGCTGCTGCAGCGCGGCCACCGGGTGGTGTTCGCCGCCGAGGCCTCGTGGGCGGGGCGGTTGGAGGCGATGGGCTTCGTCGAGGACCTCGTCGACCTCGCTCCACCGCCGGAGCCATCTGCCGTGGGTCCGGAAGAGGACGGCGCCGAGCCATCGGCAGGACAGTTCTGGACCGACTTCATCCGCGACACGGCACCGGAGTTCCGCAAGCCGACGATCGAGCAGCTGTCGACGTTCGTCCAGCCGACGTGGCAGGCGCTGATCGACGGCGCCCGCTACTGCCAGCCGCAGCTGGCCGAGATCATCGCCCGGCAGCGACCCGACGCGATCATCGAGGACAACGTCAACTGCTTTCCCGCGCTGATCACCGGCGACGCTCCATTCGTGCGGATGGTCAGCTGCAACCCCCTCGAGATGCGCGGCCCGGACCTGCCACCCGTGTTCAGCGGGTACCCGATCGACGACCGGAGTGCATGGGATGCCTTCCGCGCCGAGTACGACCGCACGCACCGGCCGATGTGGACCGAGTACGACGAATGGGTCCGCAGCTGCGGGGCACCCGGGCTCGGCGACCTCGACTTCATCCACACCTCGAAGCGGTTGAACATGTACCTCTACCCGGCGGCGGTGGACTACGTCGAACGTCGGCCTCTCGATGGCAGCTGGCATCGCCTCGACTCCTCCGTGCGCGAGACGGACGCCGCGTTCGAGCTCCCGGCATCGTTGGCCGCCGACCGGCATCCGGACGGCAGCGCGCTGATCTACCTCTCGCTCGGCTCGCTGGGTTCGGCCGATGTCGATCTGATGCGCCGCCTCGTCGGCATCCTCGCCCACACGCCGCACCGGTTCATCGTCAGCAAGGGGCCCCAGGCCGACGAGTACGAGCTGCCCGACAACATGTGGGGCGCGGCGCAGGTGCCCCAGACCCGCGTGCTGCCACTGGTCGATCTGGTGATCACCCATGGCGGCAACAACACCACCACCGAGTGCTTCCACTTCGGCAAGCCGATGGTCGTGCTGCCGCTGTTCTGGGACCAGTTCGACAACGCCCAACGCGTCGACGAGACCGGCTACGGCGTGCGGCTGGCGACGTACGACTTCGCTGATCACGAGCTGACCGGCGCGATCGACCGGCTGCTCGGCGACGCGCCGATGCGCGCGTCGCTCGATCGGATGAGCGCCGTCGTGCAGGCGCGGTCGGGCGTGCAGCTGGCCGGCGACCTGCTCGAAGAACTCGTCCGGTAGCCGTGGCGAAGTTACTACATTAGATATAGTAACCCGCATGGACATCCAAGGATCGGTCGTGCTGGTGACGGGGGCAAATCGGGGAGTGGGTGCTGCGTTCGTGCGCGGCCTGCTGGACCGAGGTGCGGCGAAGGTCTACGCAGGGGCGCGCGACGTCGGCTCTCTGCCGCCGTCGGCAGCGGTCCCCGTGCAGCTCGACATCACCGACGCCGACAGCGTCGCTCGGGCCGCGGCGGCGTGCGCCGACGTGACGATCGTGATCAACAACGCGGGCATCGGACTGGGCGGTTCGCTGCTCGAAGCTTCGACCGCGCAGCGCGCCCGAGCCGAGATGGAGACCAACTACTTCGGCACGATGCACGTCGTCGAGGCGTTCGCGCCCGTGCTCGGCGCCAACGGTGGTGGTGCGGTCGCGAACATGCTGTCGGTGCTCTCGTGGTACACCGTGCCTGCGCTGGCCGGCTACTGCGCATCGAAGGCGGCGACCCTGTCGCTGACCAACGCCGTCCGCGACGAACTGGCCGGGCAGGGGACCCAGGTGCTGGCGATCCACGTCGGCGCGATCGACACAGACATGGGCGCCAACCTGCCCGACCCCAAGTCGCAACCGGCCGACGTCGTCTCCGCTGCCCTCGATGCGCTGGAAGCCGGGCTCGCCGAGGTGCTCGTCGACGAGACCAGCCACGGTGTCCGCGCAGCCCTGTCCGGCGACCTCGCCCTGCTCTACCCGTCCGCTGCCGCGCGCGGGAGTGCCGCGCCGCAGGCGAGCACGCTGCCCCCCGCCGGCGCGACGGCCGGGAAGCCGACGCTGGACCCGGCGTCGCTGGAGGCGAGTGGCGCGTTCGTCGAGGCTGCCGGGCTGATCGTCGACGAGGTCACCCCGACGAGCTTCGCCGGCCACATCGAGGTCGGACCCGATCACCACACGCCATGGGGGATCGTCCACGGTGGCGTCTACGCGACCGCCATCGAGAGCGCCGCCAGCATCGCCGGCAGCGACGCAGTGCGCGATCGAGGCATGGTCGCGGTCGGCCTGACCAACACCACCCACTTCCTCCGCTCGATCACCGCGGGCCGGGCAAGCGTCGTCGCCGAGGCCCTGAACCAGGGGCGGACCCAACAGCTCTGGCAGGTGAACGTGCGCGACGATGCGGGCCGTCTGTTGGCCCACGGTGAGGTGCGGCTCCAGAACCTCGCCGCGACCTGACTCTCGGGCGTCGGCGCCTGTGCCACAGTGAGCAGATGAGCGACAGCGCGAACCCCAGCACGGAAGATCCTGAGCACCTGAACGGCGTTCCACCGGGCATCGGCGCGCCGCTCACCGACCTCTCCGATCACGAGGCGCACGTGTTGACATGTGCTGCGTGTCGCGTCATCGACCGCGCCGACGGCGTCGAGGATGGTCAGCTCTGGCGACCCAACCACTACGGCACGAGCACCGAGCGCAAGCTCGTGTCGATGCTCCTGCGTGCGCAGGGGCAGGCGGCTGACGGGATCACCAACTTCGCCGGATCGATGCGCTTCATCTACCTGCACATCGTCTGGTTCGGCATCTGGATCGCGATCAACATCGGCCTGGCCGGCATGGGTCACGAGTTCGACAAGTTCCCGTTCGGGCTGTTGACGATGATCGTGTCGCTCGAGGCGATCTTCCTCTCGACCTTCGTCATGATCAGCCAGAACCGCCAGGGCGCGCGAAGCGACATCCGCAACCAGATCGACTTCGAGAACAACATCCGCTCCGAGATCTGGTCGGTCCATGTCGGACAGATGCTCGGCATCGATGTCGACCACGTCGAGGACGTCGTGCAGCGCGCGATCGATGGCGCCACCGAAGCACTCAAGGCGGCCCAAGGTCCGGGGTGATGCCCGCCCGATGAACCCTCCGGGTCAGGGCGTCGGCAACTCGGTCGCGCCCGGCGCCTCGTCGGCGACGAGCGTCGCATCGTCGTCGTCGGAATCGGTGGGATCGATGTCGAACGCGTCGTCGTCAGCGGCCTCCACGTCGCCGTCCTCACCGGGTGCGTCGAGGTCGACATCGCCTCCGTCGTCCTCGTCCGCGGTGTCATCGAAGTCGTCGCTCATGCCCGGATCCTACGCTCCGCCCGGGCCTCGATAGTCTGCGCCGATGTCCACCGACCGCATCTCCGCCACCCGTCGCATCGCCGCCTCAGCAGCGGACATCTTCGCCATCGTCTCCGACCCGAAGGGCCAGGTGGCCATCGACGGCTCGCACATGCTCGTGACAGCTCCGGATGCCAAGCCGCTGCGCGCCGTCGGCGATTCGTTCGTCATCGACATGGACCGCGAGGCGCTCGGCGACCTCCCCCTCGGCAAGTACAGCGTGCTGAACATCGTGACCAAGATCGAGCCGGACGCGCTGCTCGAGTGGAACGTCGGTTCGGCCGAGCGTGGGCCGCTGGGGCACGTGTACGGCTACGAGCTCGTGCCCGTGGGCGATGGTGAGACCGACGTGACGTCGTACTGTGACTGGACCGACATCTCGGACGCGATCCGCGAGCGGGTCAAGTTCCCGATCGTGCCGAAGATGGCGCTGATCACCACGCTCGAGAAGCTCGACCGGCTGGCGACCGCACCGCAGGCCTGACACTCCGCTCGGATCGCGGAGGTTCGCCGCTCGCGATCAGCCAGACTAGATGGCATCGAAACGTCGATGACCCCCCTCCTCGACCCGTCGCAGGGACGTCCGCGCGACGTCCCGCTCGGCACAACGTCGCGCCCGCTGTGGCGCGGCCGGCTGCACGTGTTCGCGCTGTTCGCCGCGGTTCCCGCCTTCGTCGCGTTGATGGTGGTGGCCGACGGCGACCGGGCCCTGATCGCCGTGTCGATCTACGCGCTGGGGCTGCTCTCGATGTTCGTCGCCTCGTCGACCTACCACCGGTGGGTGCACACGCTGCAGGCTCGCGAGCTGTGGCGGCGGATCGACCACGCGATGATCTTCGCCGCCATCGCCGGCAGCATCACGCCGATCTGCCTGCTCGGCGTGCCCGACGCGCTCGGGATCGTCCTGCTGACGATCATGTGGACGGGCTGCCTCCTCGGGATCGGGATGAAGATCGCCGGGTGGAAGCACCAACGCATCGTCGGCGGCGTGATGTACATCGCCGTCAGCTGGGTCGGTGTGATCGCGATCCCCGAGCTGTGGCGCAACACGGGCGTGCTGCCCGGGGCGCTGATGATCGTCAGTGGCGTCTTCTACACCGTCGGCGCGATCGGGTTGAACCGCAAGTGGCCGAGGTTGCGCCCGGCCGTGTTCGGCTACCACGAGGTCTGGCACCTCTGCACCGTCATCGCCGCCGGTTCCCACTTCGTCGCCGTGTGGCTGATCGCCTCCTGAGTTCGCCCCCTCTCGGACCAGGGCCCGGAGGTGTGCGGGTCACGTTGTGGCGGCCGCCCTCATCTGCAGCCGTTCAGAGTTGTCGGGTGTGTCGTTCCTCTCTGAATCTCCACGTGACGAAACTCGACGGTCTCGATGGGACGGATGCCGGCCTTGGGCCGGGAGCGTCCCACGTCGCGGGACGATTGCGCACCATGGGCGGCTCGGGTCCCACGACGCTCGCTCTGGATTTCGTCACGTGGAGATTCGCAATGGGACATCGCCCGAGTCCGCCCCGACGGCGGGACCGCCGCCGAACTCACACGCGAGTTCACACTGCGTTCGCGGTACGTCCGTACCGGTGACGGGAGCGCGGCGCGTAGTGTGGCGGCGGTGAAGATCGACAGCGTCACGGTGTACCGGCAGTGGCAGCCCTTCGCGAGCGGGACCTACACGTGCTCTGGCGGGCGGTCGGCCGAGGGGTTCGACTCCACCATCGTGCGCATCGCAGCCGACAACGGTCTGGTCGGCTGGGGCGAGATGGCGCCGTTGGGCAGCTTCTACGACCCGTCGTTCGTCGGTGGCGCCCGCGAGGGCATCGGCCTCCTGGCGCCGCTGCTGATCGGGCTCGATCCCCGCGCGCCACACGTGATCAACGAGGTCATGGACCTCCACCTCAACGGCCACCCGTACGCCAAGTCGGCGCTGGACATGGCGTGCTGGGACCTCGGAGCGCGAGCGGCCGACCTGCCTCTCGCCGAGGCGCTCGGCGGACGGTTCTCGACGACCGTCGACCTCTACCGGTCGGTCAGCCAGGCCGCGCCCGAGGCGATGGCACAACAGGCGGCGGAGTACATCGACCACGGATACCGCCGGCTCCAGGTCAAGGTCGGGCTCGACCCGGACGACGACGTCGAGCGGATGGAGGCCGTGCTGGCAGTGCTGCCCGCGGGCACCGTGGTCTACGCCGACGCCAACGCCGCGTGGCAGCCGGCCCAGACCCGCCGCTTCCTGCGCGCGACCACTCATCTGGACTACACCCTCGAACAGCCGTGCGCGAGCTATGCGAACAACCTCGCGATCCGCGCCGCGTGCGATCGGCCTCTGGTGCTCGACGAGTCGATCGACGGCGTCGACACCTTGGTGCGTGCGCATGCCGACCGCCTCGTCGACGGGATCACGATCAAGATCGCCCGCGTCGGCGGCATCACCAAGGCTCGGTTGATCCGCGACGTCGCGGTGCAGCTCGGCCTGCAGGTCACGGTCGAGGACACCGGCGGCGCGGAGATCGACAC
>JAOBWO010000439.1 GCA_025463415.1 Acidimicrobiales bacterium
AGAGCGATCTCGGCCCGGACGGGTTCCACGACGTGACGTCGCACGCACTCGATCTCCACGCGCTCGTCCACGACCACTTCGGGCACCACTCGGTGGTCCTCCTCGGAGGCGACCTCGGCGGTCCGATCATCCAGGACCTCGCTCTGCGTCACCCGGACTGGGTCGACCGGATGGTGCTGTTCAACTCGCCGCTGCCGTACCTCAAAGAGCGCATGGCCGCGATCTCCGGTACCCGTGCGCCACGTGAGTCCGCCGACTACTTCATCCGCCAGGGCAGCGATCCCGATGGCCTTGCCGCCGAACTGGTCACGCCGGAGCAGCGCCAGCGCTACATCGCGACCTTCTACACCAGGCGGTTCTGGGCGCACCCCGGATCGTTCGATGGGCAGAACGTGCTCGACTTCCACACCGCGCCGTACCGCGATGCCGCTCACCTGCGCGCCAGCTTCGGGGCCTACGAGAGCGCGTTCGATCCGGCCAAGCGGGCGGGTCCGTCGATGCTCGGTCCGAACCCGCGCACGTCGACGTTGATCCTGCACGGCACGAGTGACCACGTGATGTATCCCGCCTTCGACCGTATGGCGGCTGAGGTCTTCGACCGCCACGTCGGCCCGTTCCTGCTGCGCGACTGCGGACACTTCGTGCCGTGGGAAGCGCCACACGCGTTGGTCAGCGGCACCGTCGCCTTCTGCAGCGATCTGCTCCGGGCACCTACGGAGCGGTCGGCACCAGCGCCCGGGTGAACTGCATCACGCCGTCATCGATCGGCGCCTTGCGGAACATCTTCTTGTCGCGGGTGTAGCGCTGCGGGTTGATCCACGGTTCGCGGTCTCCTTGCCGAGGGAAGCGGTCCATCACCCGCTGCATGTAGCCGGACGAGAAGTCGTCGATCCAGGGACGGGCCGGCATGTTCCGGTCGGACGCGCGCAGGCGCGGCGTGCACTGCACCGTGCCCGTGGCGGACATGTGGTTGAGGAGCCGGCAGACGTACTCGCAGATCAGGTCGGCACGCAGCGTCCACGAGGCGTTGATGTAGCCGAACGACGAGGCCAGGTTGGGGATGTCGGAGTACGCGAAGCCTTTGTACGTCCAGGTCGTGGAGAAGTCGACCGGCTCGCCGTCGACCACGAAGTCCATCTCGCCGAGCGTGACCAGTTGCAAGCCCGTGGCGGTGACGATGATGTCGGCCTCGATCGTCTCGCCGGAGGTGAGCGTGACGCCGTGCTCGGTGAACGTGTCGATCGTGTCGGTCACCACCGAGGCCTGCCCGGACTTGATCGCGTCGAACAGGTCACCGTTGGGCACGAGGCAGAGGCGCTGATCCCACGGGTTGTAGGTCGGCGTGAAGTGCTTGTGCACGTCGTAGCCCGGCCCGAGGTGCGTGCGCACGCCGTCGAGCAGCCGCTTGCGCAACTGGTCCGGATGCGTGCGCGAGCGACCGTAGATGAAGCCCTGCAGGGCCACGTTCTTCCACCGCGTCGCGCGGTACGCCAGGCCGGCGGGCAGCACCTTGCGGAGCCCGTTCGCCACGGCGTCGACATCGGGACGGGCGACGACGTACGTGGGCGAACGCTGCAGCATCGTCACGTGGGCCGCGGTGTCCGCCAGCGCTGGAACGAGTGTCATCGCGGTGGCACCGGAGCCGATCACCAGCACGCGCTGGCCGGTGGTGTCGAGGTCCTCCGGCCACTGCTGTGGATGCACCACGCGGCCCGCGAACGTGTCGAGACCGGGGAAGTCGGGTGTGTAACCCTCCTTGTAGCTGTAGTAGCCGGAGCACATGAACAAGAAGTTGCAGGTGAAGGTCACCGGCTCGGCGTCGGCGTCGTCGCCCGTGCGCCGGTCGGCATCGACGGTCCAGCGCGCATCGTCGCTGGACCACTCGGCACGCCGCACCTGATGGCGGAAGCGGATGTGCTGCTCGATGCCGTTCTCGCTGCTGGTCTCACGGAGGTAGGCGAGGATCGACGGACCGTCGGCGATCGCCTTCTCAGCGGTCCACGGCTTGAACCGGTAACCGAGGGTGTGCATGTCGCTGTCCGAGCGCACGCCCGGATAGCGGAACAGGTCCCACGTCCCGCCGATGTCGGATCGACCCTCGAGGATCGCGTAGGTGCGTCCCGGGCATTCCGTCTGGAGGTGGTAGGCAGCGCCGATCCCGGAGATGCCGGCTCCGACGATCAGCACGTCGACATGTTCCACCGTCATCTGCATGCCCCCCGGCGTCGGGCGCACTCGTAGCGCCGAGGGTTCGATCCTATCGAGCGTCGGTGATCTGAGATTGCAGCGCGGCGTCGCGGGCTTTCACGGAGCGCACGACTCGCCAGCAGATGATGAAGATGCCGAGGGCGAGGAGGCCGAACGTGATCGCCTGGAGCGGCCCACCAGGGTCGCCCGGATGCGTCGGCTCGACACCGCACTCGGGGAGTCCGATCGGGTTGTCCAGGCAGTCGGTGAGGTTGCGTTTGGTGTCCAGGAAGGTGTTGTCGATCGTGGTCGTCGGCGCAACGGCCTGCGTGGACCCATCGCCCGAGGAGCCGGGCGGGGCCGTGGCCGCCAGGGCAGCCGCGGGCGAGAGCATCGTGAAGAGGGCAACCACCACGAACACCAGACGACGCATGGTCCCATCGTCGCGCTTCGGGCACCGCGATACCCAGCGGGCAGCCGGGAGGTCGGGTGTGCAAACGTTGGGTGATGGAGCAGACGCGCGTCGACAAGTGGCTGTGGGCAATGCGGCTCTACACGTCGCGCACGGCTGCATCCGACGGCTGCTCCGGCGGTCACGTTCGGGTCAACGGGGCGGCGGCCAAGCCCGCCACCATGGTGCGCGTCGGTGACCGGGTGTCAGCCGTCGTCGGTGGTCGCGAGCGGATCCTCGAGGTCGTGCGGATCATCGAGAAGCGCGTCGGCGCGGCCGTCGCCGCCGAATGCGTGATCGACCACAGTCCGCCGCCACCACCGCGTGAGATGGTCGATCCGCTCTTCGCCCGCGCTCGCGGCACCGGCCGTCCGACCAAGCGCGACCGCCGCCAACTCGATCGCTTCCGCGGCCGCTGAGCCCGCGATCACGCGGGCAGGGCTCAGAAGCCGCCGCTGTGCGCGATGATCACGATCACGACGACGAGGATCACCAACACGATCAGCACGTGGCCGACCACGAACGCGACGATCGCGGCAATGGTGGGGATGATCGCGTATGCGATCAGCATCGCCTTCCAGTAGCCGCGCTCGCCGATGAACTCGGCAGCTTCGTGGCGCCCGCGGCGGACGGCGATCAGCGCCGGCGGGAAGGCGACGAGCACGAACGCGATGAGCACGTACCAGAACTGGACGATCGAGTGTGCGACAGAGTTCCAGAGGGTGCGGTCGTCCAGGGCGAACCGCAATGCCCCCAGGCCGAAGAACACGGCGAACGCGCCGGGGATCGCGATCGCGAGCGCCAGTCCGACACTGGCGAGGTGGCCGCGAAGGGTCTGGAACGCCTCCTCGCCGATGAAGCGCGGCAGGAGGCGGCGCCCCCGACGCCGCACGGCGCGGTCCGGCTGGCGGTCGGTGCGATCCCGTCCGGTCGAGTCGATGTCCGTCGAGGCGATGTCGGAGCTGTCATCCACGTCGAACCCGCCGATCTCGAACCGGCCGGTCCCGAACGGATCGCCCTCGAATGGTCGCGGACCGGGTGCGGGCCAGGCCGCCGGGCCGGACGGAGGCCCGAACGATGGATCGATCGGCAGGGGGCCAGTCGGCGGCTGCTCCATCACCGCAGCGTAGGACCGGGCGGGGATCGAAAGCAGTTGCCTGCCGCCACGGCCACTAGATTCGAGGACTTGAGCGACACATCTGCGGCCCCCCAGATCGATCAGCCCGCCGGCGACACGAACCCGATCGACACCGTCCTCGTCGTCGACTTCGGTGCACAGTACGCCCAGCTGATCGCCCGTCGGGTCCGTGAGCTGAGCGTGTACAGCGAGATCGTCTCGCACCGGATCACGGCCGACGAGGTGTCCCGCCGCAAGCCGGCAGCGATCATCCTCTCGGGAGGCCCGAAGAGCGTCCACGTCGAAGGTGCACCGTCACTCGACCCCGAGATCTACGAGCTCGGCGTGCCGATCCTCGGCATCTGCTACGGCGCCCAACTGATCGCTCAGCAGCTGCAGGGCGGCGTCGTCGGGCGCGGCATGCGCGGCGAGTACGGACGGACCCACCTGACCCTCGCAACGTCCGGCACCGAGGTGATCTCGCACCTCCTCGTCGATCAGCCGATCGAGCAGGACGTGTGGATGAGCCACTTCGACGCGGTGGTCACCCCGCCCGACGGCTTCGTCGCGACAGCGTCCACCCCCGACGCACCGATGGCCGTGATCGAGAGCGCCGAACGGAACATCTGGGGCGTGCAGTTCCATCCCGAGGTCGTGCACACGGTGCACGGGATGCAGGTCCTGCGCCGGTTCGTCATCGACCTCGCCGGTTGCCGGCCGAACTGGACGATGTCCTCGATCATCGACGACCAGGTCGCACTCATTCGCGAGAGGGTCGGCGCCGAGCGGGTCATCTGCGCGTTGTCCGGCGGCGTGGATTCGGCCGTCGCTGCTGCGCTCGTCCACCGCGCGATCGGGAGCCAGCTGACCTGTGTCTACGTCGACATCGGTTTGATGCGCAAGGGCGAGTCTGATCAGGTGACGGAGACGTTCCGACGCAACATGAACATCGAGCTGATCCACGTCGATGCCGGCTCGCGGTTCTTCGACAAGCTGGCCGGGGTCACCGAGCCGGAGGCGAAACGGAAGACCATCGGCGAGCTGTTCGTGCGCATCTTCGAGGAGAACATCGGCGGCCTCACCGATGCCACGTTCCTCGTCCAGGGCACCCTCTACCCCGATGTGATCGAGAGCGGCGGCAGCGACGGCACAGCCGCGGTGATCAAGAGCCACCACAACGTGGGCGGCCTCCCCGACGACATGACGCTGCAGCTGATCGAGCCCCTGCGCAGCTTGTTCAAGGACGAGGTACGTCGGCTCGGCACCGAGCTCGGGCTCCCTGATGAGATCACGTGGCGGCAGCCGTTCCCCGGTCCCGGCCTCGGCGTGCGGATCATCGGCGAGGTCACGCCCGAGCGCGTCGCCGTGCTGCAGGAGGCCGACGCGATCGTCCGCGAGGAGATCCGCAACGCGGGCCTGGAGCGCGAGATCTGGCAGGCCTTCGCCGTCCTGGCGGCCGACCTACGGTCCGTCGGCGTGATGGGTGACGAGCGCACCTACGCCCACCCGATCATCATCCGTGCGGTCACCAGTGACGACGCGATGACGGCGGACTGGGCCCGCCTCCCGTACGACCTGCTGGAGACGATGTCGAGCCGGATCATCAACGAGGTCGACGGCGTCAACCGGGTGGTCTACGACGTGACCTCGAAGCCGCCGGGCACCATCGAATGGGAATAGGTGTGACTTCTTTCGATCAGTCGCAACGTAACCGTAATAATTGCTAGAGTCCCCTCCCGTCATGCGTCGCTCAACCTCTTTTCGCTGCGCGGTCGCACTCGTCGCTGTGCTGTTCAGCGGCGCCGTTGCCGTGCAGCCTGCCGCCGCCGACACGGTCGGCCAGCAGGAGCAACAGGTCAAGGACGTCGTTGCCGAGATCGACCGCATGCAGCAGAAGGTCGATCAGTACAACGAGGACTACCTCGCCGCGCTGAACGACCAGGCCGCCGTCGAGGCCCAGATCGCCCAGTCGCAGCAGCAGATCGCCGTTCAGCAGGCGTCGCTCGCCGTGCTCCAGGGTCAGCTGGCCAACGTTGCCGTCGAGCAGTTCATGGGTGGTGGTGGCGGCGCGCTCGGTCCACTGTTCGACGATCCGGCACAGCTCGACGACACGCTGCAGCGCGAGCACCTGGCCACTGTTGCGGTCGACGCCGGATCGGTCAGCACCGACGACTACGAGACCTTGCTCAGCGATCTCGACACGGCGCAGAAGCAGCTCGTCAAGAAGCAGCAGGAAGCGATCGATCTCGCTGCCCGGGCGGCGGCCAGCAAGGCCAAGGCGGAGCAGGCGGCGTCAGACCTGCAGGCCCGACTCGTCCAGGAGAAGAACAAGCTCGGCGACCTGATCCAGCAGGAGCAGGATCGTCAGGCAGCGGCCGCTCAGGCGAAGTACGAGCAGGAGCAAGCTGCGGCTCGCGCCGCAGCTGCTGCTCAGGCAGCGGCCAACACGCCGAAGAGCTCGGGCAACAGCTCCGGCTCGAACAGCGGCTCGGGCAGCTCGTCGTCCGGCAGCTCGTCCTCCGGCAACTCGTCGTCGGGCAACTCGTCGTCGAACAGCGGGTCGAGCGACTCGAACAGCAGCTCTGGCTCTGGCTCCAGCGCCGGCAGCTCCAGCTCGAGCGACTCGTCGTCCAGCGACAGTGGCGGCGGCAACCCGCCGCCGGTGTCCGGTCGCGCCCAGGTGGCGGTGGCGGCCGCAGCCAGCCAACTCGGCGTGCCGTACAGGTTCGCCCAGTCCTCGCCCGGAGTGGCCTTCGATTGCTCGGGCCTCACGGCATACGCCTGGGGGCAGGCCGGCGTGGGCATCCCGCACCAGTCGTCGGCCCAGTACGCGTCGACGCCGCACGTCCCCAAGGACCAAGCCCAACCCGGTGACCTGATCTTCTACTACTCGCCGATCAGCCACGTGGGCATCTACGTCGGCGGCGGCTCGATGATCCATGCGCCCAACACGGGCTCGGTGGTGTCGTACACGGCGGTGCACTGGGACAAGGTCGTCGGAGTGAGTCGCCCCGGCTGACACACGGGTCGCGGCCGAGCAGTACGGTCGCCAGCGCATGCAAGGCTTCGACATCTCCAAGGTCTCGGCGTGGCTCGTCGCCAACATCGCCGACGTCACAGCCCCGTTCACCGTCGACCTGATCGCGGGCGGCAGATCGAACCTCACGTTCCGCGTCGTCGACGCAGTCGGGCGAGAGCTGGTGATGCGGCGCCCGCCGACCGGGCACGTCCTGGCGACCGCGCACGACATGGCTCGCGAATACCGGATCATGACAGCGGTCGGCCGCACCGACGTACCGGTGCCGAGCACGTTCGGACTCTGCGAGGACCTGGAGGTCAACGGCGCGCCCTTCTACGTGATGGGCTTTGCCGACGGCGTCGTGCTCGACAGCGCGCAGCGGGCGGAGCTGCTGGCGCCGGAGCTGCGCGTGCCCGCGAGCGAGCACCTGATCGACGTCCTGGCGGACCTCCACGCGGTGGACATCGATGCGGTCGGCCTCGGTAATCTCGCCAAGCGCGAGGGGTACATCGAGCGACAGGTGCGGCGCTGGACCACGCAGTGGGAGAACAGCAAGTCTCGCGACTTGCCGGCCATCGACGAGGTCGCCCGCCGGCTGGGCGAGCGAGTGCCGACCCAACACGGCGTGTCGATCGTGCACGGCGACTACCGGTTCGGCAACTGCGTCACCGATGTGGTCAACGGCCGGATCAGCGCCGTGCTCGACTGGGAGCTGTGCACGCTGGGCGATCCGTTGGCCGACGTCGGCTACCTCGGCGTCTACTGGAGCGACGGCACCAACGCGACGCTGAGCGGCAACGACCCGACGCCGGCCGGAGGGTTCATGTCGTACCCCGATCTGCTCGAGCGCTACGCGACGCGTACCGAACGCGACCTCAGCGACATCGACTACTACGTCGCGTTTTCCTGCTGGCGACTGGCAGTGATCAGCGAGGGCGTCCGCGCCCGCTACCGTGCCGGAGCCATGGGTGATCAATCCCTCGACGAGCCGATGACAGATGCCGTCGAGGGCCTCTCCCAGCGTGCGCTTGAAGCGATGAGGAGGCTCTGATGGGAGACGACGGCAAGAATCTGCTGCCGGGTTGGACGCCGGGCAGCTTCAGCGCCGCCGGGTACACGCGTGACACCTATCGGCGCGGCACCGGTCCAGCGGTGATCGTGATCCACGAGATCCCGGGCATCACCCCGTTGGTCGCAGCGTTCGCGGAGGAAGTCGTGGCGGCGGGGTTCACCGTCGTGATGCCCTCCCTCGTCGGCACACCGGGCAAGCCGATGTCCGGCGGATACACCGCGGCGTCCTTCGGCCGGGTGTGCGTCGCCAGGGAGTTCGCCTCGTGGGCGCTCGACCGGACATCGCCGATCATCGCCTGGCTCCGGGCGCTGGCCCGCTCGCTGCACGACGAGCTCGGCGGTCCCGGCGTCGGCGCCGTCGGGATGTGCTTCAGCGGCGGCTTCGCGCTCGGGATGATGGTGGACGACATCATGGTCGCGCCCGTGCTGAGCCAGCCCTCGATGCCGTTCGCGTTCGGCAAGGCCCGCGGCGCCAACCTCAACCTCTCGCCCGACGACGCGCACGCGGTCATCCAACGTGCCGCGGACGGGTGCCAGGTCCTCGGCCTGCGCTTCACCGGCGACAAGCTCGTCGGCGACAGGTTCGCCACGCTCCGCGAGGCGCTCGGTGATGCGTTCATCGCGGTCGAACTGCCCAGCGTCGGCAAACGTGACCACAGCGTGCTCACCGAGCAGCGCGACGACGCATCCGTGCGCCGGGTGATCGACTTCTTCGTCGAGAAGCTGCAGTGACGGTAACCATGGAAGCACGACGTCTGACTGGATCCCTCGGCGCGGAGATCGAGGGCCTCTACCTCGAGACCATCACCGACCACGAGTTCAAGCAGCTCGACGACGCGCTGATGGAGCACCAGGTCGTGTTCCTGCGCGACCAGCATCTGACTGCCGACGGTCACCGTGCGCTCGCGGCACGGTTCGGCACACCGGCGGTGTTCCCACTCGCCCGCCACTTCGGGGGCAGCGAGGTGCTCGGCATGATCGAGGACACGCCAACCAACGGACCCGACGCCGATTACTGGCACACGGACATCACGTGGATCGATGCCCCGCCGAAGATCGCGATCCTTGCGGCGCTCGACATCCCGCCGTACGGCGGCGACACCCTCTGGGTCGACCTCTACGGTGCCTACGACGGCCTGTCGCCGGCGATGCGTTCGATCGTCGATGCATTGCGCGTACGGCACACGCAGGGCGAGCGGTTCTGGGCCGCGTTCGGCAAGGCCACAGGTGTCGAGCGGTTGGACGAGCTCCGTACGGCTTTTCCCGGCGCTGAGCATCCGCTCGTTCGCGCCCATCCGGTCACGGGTCGCAAGGCGCTCTTCGTGGCGGGCGGCTTCATGGCGTCGGTCATCGGGATGGATCCGGAGGAGAGCGCGTGGCTGCTCCAGCACGTGCAGCACCGGGTCGACGACTCCAAGCTGCAGGTCCGTTGGCGGTGGCGCGTCGGCGATGTCGCGATCTGGGACGAACGGTGCACGAACCATCGCGCCCTCGGCGATCACTTCCCGCAGCACCGGCTGATGCGCCGATGCACGGTCGAAGGCGACGTGCCCGTGTGACGCGGCTTCAGACGCCGCGATAGGTGATGTCGGTGCGGTCGCGGCGGCCGACGGTGAAGTCGGGCTCGAACGTGAAGCTGATCGTCGGATCGAACGGCACCGTGTGGGTCCAGTCGAACGCGCAGACGCGCTTCGCGATCAGCCAGGTGCCGGCCCGACGCTCGAAGCGATCGACGTAGCGCAGGCCGAGGATCATGTCGGTCGGAGGGTCGGCGTCGCCGCGGATGTGGTGTGCCACGCAGTAGGTGTCGGCCTGGGCGACGTCGCCCGTGACGCTGATGTTCGGCGGACCGATGAAGTGCATCGTGGCGGTGAAGTGCGGCAGGACGGTGACCACCCATTGTGCGAACTCATTGCCTGACCCGCGGAACGAGTTGTGATCGTCGAACCCGTCGGGGTGGTAGCACGACGCCATCATCTCGGCGTCCAGCCGATCGGTGCCACGGGCGAGGCGCTTGATGACGTCGGTGATCTCCTCGCGCGCGAGCAGCTCCTCGACCGTGATCGTCATCCGCCGCACCACTCCTCGAGGTTGCGGTGCAGGTTGAGCAACCGTGCCTCCTCGGCCGACACCGAGAGGTGCTTTAGACCGGGCTGGTGCAGGCCGCGCTGGGCTGTCTTCATCATCTCGATGTCCTGGCCCATCACCAGCCCGAGCGGCAGCTCAGGACCATCGGGGTCGATCTCGAGCGTGAACGGCTGCGAGCGTGCCGCGCCCGGTGCGACGCGGTGCCAGTTCATGATCACGAACTGGCACTCGTCGGGGTTGAGCCCGGGGCGGGTGGAGAGCACGTTGACCATGTCCGACCAGACGAGCATCGTGCTGTTCGGGAAGAAGTTGTACTGCGTGGCGCCCGTGAGCCGCTTGCTGTCGTACTTCGAGACGTCCACCCCGTTGGCTGCCTGGGTCTGCACGATGCGCGCCGCGATCACGTCCTGCACGGTCTGGCCCGCAGGGATCTCCGGGCACGGCTCGGCCACGCCGTTCGGCACACCGAGCCGACCACCCATCGACTCTACCCACGTGTCCCACACGACATGGGGCTCGACATCGCGCCCGAGGCGCGGCGACGGGACGCCGTAGTCCTGGTAGCTCGCGCCGTGGCGGTGCCAGAGCCGCTGGGTCGCGTCGACATCGTTGATGTAGCCCAGCATCTCGGGGTGCACACCTTGGATGTGGTACGTCTCGGAGAAGCCCTCCGACACGACCTTCCAGTTGGCGGGCATCGGCCGCACGATGAGGCTGTTGCAGCGGTAGTCGTCGAAGTCCGCCCACTCCATGTCGGCGGGCACGCCCTCCAGCCACTCGGACAGCGACATCGCATCCATGTCGAGGGTGATCCACACCGTTGGACCCCACACGTCGACCCGCGCCGGGATCAGCGCGTACTCCTCGCTGTCCATCGTGCCGAACCAGCGGCGTGACGGGACTTCCTTCAACTGGCCGTCGTTGTTCCAGGCCCAGCGGTGGTACGGGCAGCGCAGTTCGTCGAGGCCTGATCCGGTGCCCTGGCAGATCATGTTGCCGCGGTGGCGACAGGCGTTCTGGAACGCGCGGAGCACACCGTCGTCGCCGCGCACGACGAGGATCGAGATCCATCCGGCGCGGTACTCGTAGAAGTCGCCGGCGTTGGCGACGTGGTCGAGCGAGCAGGCGATCTGCCATGCCTTCTGCCAGACCTTGGTGTTCTCGAGTGCCATCCACTCAGGCGAGATGTACCGCTCGACGGGGATGTGGATCGGCTTCGTCGCGTTCAACCCGTGCCGCTGTGGTGCGCCGACGGGCACGTCGAGCAGGTCGTCGAGGATGGTCATGAGGCTCCGTTCGAGTTCGGGGTCATCGTGAGCGGACGAGCGCGCCGGGGCGCGCTCCGGTGTCGGCGTCGTTGCGGCGGGTGACGGTTCCGGCGACGAGCGTGGCCGCGTAGCCGGACGCCTCCTGCACCAGGCGGGCCGCGCCACCGGGCAGGTCGTGGCGGAACTCCGGGGCGCGCAGGGTCAGCCGCTGCATGTCGATCACGTTGATGTCGGCTCGCTTGCCGGGCTCGATCGTGCCGCGGTCGTCGAAGCCGTACAGGTCGGCGTTGTTCTTCGTCATCTTGTGCACGATCGTCTGGATCGGCAGCTTCGCGCCCCGGCTGCGATCGCGGACCCAGTGACTGAGCATCGACGTCGGGGTCGACGCATCGCAGATCACGCGCACATGGGCACCGCCGTCGCCGACGCCGAGCACCGTCGATGGATCGAGCAGCATCTCGCGCACCGGGTCCAGGGTCAGGTCGCTGTAGCCGACCAGCGGGCGCAGCAGCAGTTCGCGCCCGTCCCGCCCGAGCAGCATGTCGTACATCAACTCGTCGGCATCCAGGCCGAGCCGCGCCGCCACTGCGGCGATCGAGGTGTCCGGCGCAGGCTCGTAGTCGGGTGGATCGCCCAGCGGGAAGATGCGATCGCGACCCATGCCGATGTACGCGGGCAGCGGCACGAGGTCGTCCTCGCCGAGGATCGCGGCGCGCACGGCGGACTTCTGCAGCTCGGCGACGAGATCGTCGAGTGGACGATCCGCGAGTGCCATCATCGTCGGCCGCAGACGGAACGGGTTGAAGCCCTGCAGCCCGAGCAGCATGCCGATCGGCCGGCCGGTGATCTGTGGGCGCAGCGGCACTCCGTCCGCACTGGCGTCGCGGATGATGTCGAGCAACCGCCGCCAGTCGTCCGGCGCGATGTCGTGCTGGAGGAACCCGAACGTGATCGGCCGGCCGGTCTCCTTCGCCAGGCGCCGCATCCACGACACCTCCCGGTCCGGAGCGGACATGTCCTCGCCCTGGATGCCGGCCGGTGCGAGCTCGAACACGCCGCGCCCGAC
>JAOBWO010000382.1 GCA_025463415.1 Acidimicrobiales bacterium
TTACCCGCGTCCTGGGTCCACGAAACTGCGACATCCGGCGCACGACCAGGCCATCCGCATGGTCATCGCTTGCGAGCCGCGATCAGCGGATCAGGCGACCGGACTCGAGGCGGAGGATCTGGTCGGCGCGCTCGAAGGCCACGGCACGGTGCGACACGGCGATGACCGTCATCCCGGCGGCGGCGAGGTTCGACCACAGCTGCAGCTCGGTCTCCACGTCGAGCGCGCTGGAGAGATCGTCGAGCACGACGAGCTCGGGTGCGTGGACGAGCGCACGCGCGGTGGCGACGCGTTGGCGCTGCCCGCCAGAGAGCCGCAGCCCGCGCGGGCCGATCGTGGTGCGTGCCCCGTCGGGCATCGCGGCGATGTCATCGCTGACCGCGGCCAGCTCCAGCGCGACGCGTAGCCGATCCTCGTCGACCTCGCCGAGGGTGATGTTCTCGGCCACCGAGTCCGACACGAGCTGCGGAACCTGGGGCAGGAAGGCACAGTTCGGGGGCACCAAGAACGCGGCGCGGTCGAGCAGCGGACGATCGTTCCAGAGCACCTGCCCGGTGACGGTGGACTGGTGGGCGAGACCGAGTACCGCCCGGAGCAACGTGGTCTTGCCCGAGCCGATCTCGCCGGTGATCACCGTGAAGCTGCGCCGCTCGAGCGTGAAGTCGATGTGGTTGACGCCCCCACCGGTGCTGAAGGTCGCGGAGAGGTCGCGGACCGAGAACCGATCGAGCGGCACGCGGTCCGGGCGACTGGCCAGGGGACGTCCCCGCCGGTCCCGTGCTCCGATGGGCAGCAGTCGTGGCGTGACGACGTTGGCGGCGAGATCATCGGCGACGAGGTACCGCATCCGGTCCATCGCCACGGCGACCTGCTTGCGCCGGGCCAGGACCCGGCCGACCATGCGCGGCAGGAAGCTCAGCCAGCCGAGGTATGCGGTGAAGAGCGCGAGCCGGCCGACGTCGAACGAGCCCGAGGCGAGCGCACCGGCACTCACCAGCAGAACGAGCCCGAGCCCGACGTCTGCGGCGCCTTGGCTGAACGCCTGCACGCCCTCGTCGAGCACCCGGTCGCGCACAGCCGTTCGACGGCGCCGGTCGACCAGCCCGCGCAGGCGCACGAGCGCCGGCTCGACCGCGTGGTTGACCTTCACCGTGGTGGCCGAGGACATCAGGTCACCGATGAGCCCGCTGACGGCGGCAGTGGCCTGCCGGTCGTCGGCGCGGTAGCGCTTGATCCGTGAGTCGAGGGTGCGCGTCGCCACGGCCACACCGAGCAATGGGATCACGAGGACCGCTGTGGCGCCGACGTCGACGCTGCCGAGGATGAACCCGGCGAAGACCGTGAACACGACACCGGCGGACACATCGACCAACCCGTCGACGAACATCGTGACGTCCTCGGTGTCGTCGCGGAAGTGGGTCACCGCCTCGCCGGCGGAGCCAACGGGTTGCCCGGCCTCGGGGCCGCCACTGGCCATCTGTGCGACCAGGAGGTTGGCTCGGATGAGGGTCTGCATGTGCACCCAGGCCTGCGTCCAGAGCAGAGCGCCGAAGTGGATGGACGCCATCCGCAACGTCTCGGAGACAGCGAGGAGTGCGGCGAGGACGTAGACGTGGCCGGTGTGGTGCCGCGAGATCGCGTCGAAACCCCGCCCGAGCAGCCAGCCGTTGGCGACGGGAAAGGTGAAGAACAGCACGAAGCAGAACCAACCGAGCCAGAACGTGCGCGGTTCGTGCTGGCTGACCCGCCAGGCGATCCGCATCACGCTGATCTCCGGTGCCGGCACGTCAGAACCGGGGCGACGGTCAGGGTCGAGGGTCATCGCGTCACCGTGTCGTCGAGGGTGTCGTCCCGGTCCATGTCCAGGGCGAGCTCGAGCAGGTGGTGGAAGCGGCCGCCCTCCAGCTCCGCGAGCACCGATCGATCGCCGTGCTCGACCACGCGACCGTGGTCCATCACGATGATCTCGTCGACGTGACGCAGGGTCGAGAGGCGATGGGCGACGATGACGGTCGTGCGGCCGGACATCAGCTGGCGCACGCCGGCTTCGATCCGGGCTTCGGTGCGTGGATCGACCCGCGCCGTCGCTTCGTCGAGCACCACCAGATCCGGATCACGGAGCCACACCCGGGCGAGCGCGAGCAGCTGTGCTTCGCCGGCCGACAGACCGGTTCCGCCCGCACCGAGCGGGCGGTGGATGCCTCCCTCGACAAGTGCTTCCAACCCGGCCAGGCGGAGCGCGTCGCGCACGGCTTCGTCCGTCGGGACGGGATCGAAGAGGGTGACGTTGTCGCGGATCGAGCCGGCCAGGAGCTCGACCTCCTGGGGTATCAGCGCGACACGGCGGCGGAGCTCGGTGAGTGGGATGTCGCCGATCGGAACGCCGCCGAGGCGGACGCTGCCGGCACTCGTCTCGATCAGCCGCAACAGCAGGCGCGACAGCGTCGTCTTGCCGCTTCCGGTGCGGCCGACGATGCCCACGGAGCGTCCGCTCATGATCAAGAGGTCGACGTCGGTCAGCACGGTCTCGCCGTCGCCGTAGTCGAAGCTGACCCGCTCGAACTCGATCGACAGTGGACCCTGCGGCGGATCGATGGTGCCGGAGTCGACGATCGTGGCCTCGACCGCGAGCAGGTCGATGACGCGCACCATCGCGCCGTTCGCCTTCTGCACCGTCTCCAGTTGCTGGACCACGTCTTCCAACGGCCGAGCGAGGAGCAGCACGTACTGGAACAGCAAGAACGCAGTGCCGACCGTGATCACGCCACGCTCGACGAGCGCCGCGCTGGCGATCAACGTCAACACGGATCCGCCGGCGACGGAGCCCTGGACGCCCCACCACAGGCGTAGGAACGCACGTTCTCGGCGGACGGCGCTCTCCATCGTGTCCGCGCTGTCCTCCACGAAACGCCACATCGCGTGCGCAGCGGCGCCGTTCGCGCGCAGGTCTTCGGCAGCGGTGAGCCGCTCCTCGATCCCCCCGTAGAGGCGCGCGTAGGAGCCCATCTCGTCCGACGACTCGCCGACGGCCCGATGTCGGCTCCGTGCCACGACGGAGGCCGCGAGCAGCACGTAGACGGCCATGCCGACCGCCAGGCGCCAGTCGACGAAGGCCAGCACGAGCAGCATCCCGCCGACCAGGAGCACAGCGCCGACCACCTTCGGCACGACTCGGCCGAGGAAGTCGGACACCGAGGTGACGTCGCCGTCGACGCGTTGGATCAGCTCACCGGGGGTGTGCCGTCGATGGAACTCGTGGTCGAGGCAGAGCACGTGGCGAGCCATGTCGAGCCGGATCTGGTTGGTGGTCCGCCACGCGGTGATCGTTGCGAACCAGGCCACCACCACGGAGATCAGCTGCGTCGCGACGGCGATCACCAGGAAGAGCACGGCGAGGACGGTCATCCTGGCTGCGGTGGTGCCCGACGTGGCGAGATCGACGATGCGCCGCACCACGAGCGGGCCGCCGAGCGAGAGCGCCGAGCTGAGGGCGATCAGCACTCCCAGCCCGGTCCACCGGAGTGAATCGGGCCGGAGCAGCGCCAGCAGGGCGCGCAGTCGAGACGTCGCCGCGGCCGACGTGTTCCTGGCCATCGGAACAGTCTTGCCGGAACGATGAGTCGACCGGCAGTGATTTTCCGCGGACCCGGTGGGAACGCGGTCATCACATGTCGCCGGAGCGGCGACATGCGATGACAGCGACTCGAGCCGGAGCATCGTCGAGGAACTGTCTGATCTTTGTCTGATTATCGTCAAGTCCGCGGCTCATCCGATGACGCGGGCGAACACGGTACGTACCATGTCGCCAACCCGTCTGTTTCTGGTCGGGGGTCGGCAGAGCGGGCGGGCCGTGCGATGTTGATCGACAAATCCTTGATGGCTGAGCGACGGCCGGAACGGCATGCGCCGGAGCCGGAGCACGCGCACGTTCGCGGTCCGCTGCGCCCCGATCACCTCCTCAGCGTCCGCCGACGCAACGCCGTGCGCCTGCGCTCGCACATGTTCCGCGGCATCGATCTGCTCCTCGTCCTCACCGCGACGCTCGTCTCCGTCATCCGCACCTTCGACCGGTCGCCGTTCGACACCACCCTCGCCCAGGCTGCCCCGTTCATCATCGGCGCCTTCGTCCTGGCTCGATGCGTGCGGTCGCTGGGTCTGTACGGGTTCGGTCGCAGTGAGAGCTTTGCCAACCACGTCCTGCGCATCGTGGTCGCCTCGCTGGTCGGCGGCGGCTGCGCGATCGCGGTCACTGCGATGGTCGCCGATGGGCCGTCGGTCGCGGCCATCACGATCTGGGCGATCCGTTGCGCCGTCGGCATCGTCGCCCTGCACGTCGTCTGGGGCTCGTTCGTCCGCCACTGGCGCCACACCGGTTGGTTGACGCCGAACGTGGTCATCGTCGGCGCCACTGCGTACGCAGAAGACTTGATCCGCACCACGCTCGCCCGCCGCGACCTCCACCTGCTCGGCATCTTCGACGATCGGCGCGAGCGGTCTCCGCTGTCGCTGCTGGGCGTCCCGGTGCTCGGCGACGTGGCGGCGCTGCGCGACCACAAGATCACGCCGTACGTCGACCTGATCGTCGTCGCGGTCGACATCACGGCAACGCTGCGCATCCGCCAGATCAACCAGCAGCTGTCGGTGCTGCCCAACAACGTCACGTTGATCGTCGACAGCGAGTCAGATGGCTCGCGTGGCGCGTCGTTGAAGCAGCTGGCCGACGCACCGCTCGCGCCGTTGAACGGCGCCGTCGACCGTGACCGCCGGGCGTTCGCCAAACGCGTGCAGGACCTCGTCATCAGCATCCCTCTGACGATCGTGCTCAGCCCGCTGCTGGCCGCGATCGCGATCGCCGTCCGGCTCGACAGCCCCGGTCCGGTCATGTTCCGTCAGCGCCGCCACGGGTTCAACAACGAGGAGATCGTGGTGTGGAAGTTCCGCTCGATGCGCCGCGAGACCACCGACGCCCGCTCGGAGCAACAGGTCACCGCCAACGACGCCCGGGTCACGCGGGTCGGTCGGTTCCTACGCATGACCAGCCTCGACGAGCTGCCGCAACTGCTCAACGTGATCAGCGGTGAGATGTCCTTGGTCGGTCCACGCCCGCACGCGATCGGCATGAAGACGGGCAGCGTCGAGTCCGCTCGTCTCGTCGGCGAGTACGCACATCGGCACCGGATCAAGCCGGGGATGACCGGCTGGGCGGCGATCCACGGGTCGCGTGGCCCGCTCGAAGATGCCGCCGCAGTCAGCCGCCGGGTGTCGCTCGACATCGAGTACATCGAGCGCCAGTCGTTCTGGACCGATCTGTGGATCATGCTCCGCACGGTGCCCAGCATGCTCGGCGATCGCGGCGTCGTCCGCTGACGTTCTGCTCGCAAGCGCGGGCTCAGCGCTCGCGATAGGCCTGCTGCGGTGGCGCGTCGGCGGCGCAGTGGAAGTTGGTCGCTCGTTGGTCGATGGGCGTCGCGTCGGTCGGGGTGCCGGTGTGGAGCACGTTCGAGCGGATGCCTGCGAACGAGATCACGGAGCCGATCGCGACGAGTCCCGCAGCGGCCACCAGCGTGGTGTGGAACCCGTCGACCAGGTCGCTCGCCGAGACGGCGTGGGTCGGGCCGAAACCGGCGATCAGTGGGACGGAGGCGACAGCCAGCAGCCCGCCCACCCGAGCGACGGCGTTGTTGATCCCGGACGCGACCCCTGCGTGCGACGCGTCGGCCGCGGCCAACACGGTGGCGGTGAGAGGGGCGACGGTGAGCGCGAGACCCGCCGAGAACAGCACCACCGCCGGGAGCACGCTGAGCTGATAGGTGCGGCCGGGCTCGATGCGGGTCATCGCCAGCAGCCCGCATGCGATGACCGCCGGGCCGATCGTCATCGGCCAGCGTGGGCCGATCCGCTGCGCCAACGCGCCGGCACGCGCCGAGAACGTCAGCATGATGATCGTGATCGGGAACGTGGCTGCTCCGGCCTCGAGCGGTGAGTAGCCGAGTGCCTGCTGCAGCACGAGGCCGATCATGAACAGCACAGCGGACAGGCCGGCGTAGACGAACAGCGTGACGAGGTTCGCCGACGAGAACTGCCGAGATCGGAAGATTCCGAGTGGAAGCATCGGGTGCCGGCGGCGAGCCTCCACCACGACGAACGCAACGAGCACAGCCGCGCCGCCGATGCCGAGCGGCCACGACCGTTCGATCAGGCCCCACGTGCTCGCGGCCAACCCGATCGCGCCGACGAGTGCGCCAGGAAGATCGAGTCGCCCGGTGACGGAGGGGTCGCGCGTCTCGGGGACGTGGCGGATGGTGACCCATACGACCAACGCGGCCATCGGGAGGTTGAGCAGGAAGATCCATCGCCATGACGCCGCGTCGACCAGGTAACCGCCGAGGAACGGTCCGACCGCCGTCGTGACGCCACCGAACCCTGACCACGCACCGATCGCTCGCGCTCGGTCGTCGGGGTGGAACGACGCCTGGAGGATGGCGAGGCTGCCGGGCGTCAGCAGAGCGCCGCCGACGCCCTGCAGTGCTCGCGCGGCGACGAGCATGCCCACGTTCGGAGCGATCCCGCACAGCAACGATGCGGTCGCGAACCAGATCACACCGGTGATGAACACCCGTCGCCGACCCAGTCGGTCGCCGAGCGAGCCACCGATGAGGATCAACGACGCGAGGCTCAAGGTGTAGCCGTTGACGACCCATTGCAGCCCGGCGAAGTCGGCGTGGAGGTCCTTGCCCAGCCGTGGCAGGGCGATGTTGACCACGGTCGCGTCGAGCGACACCATCCCCGACCCGAGGACCATCGCTGCGAGCACCCACTTGCCGGCCGGTGTCGAGAACCGGACCGGGCTGGCGTCGTCGGCACTCACGTCATCGGTCTACCAGGCGTAGGCCTCCGGTGCGGTGCCTCCGGGGCCCGGGAAGATCGAGTCGATCGACGTCATCGTGTCGGCGTCGAGCTTCACGTCCAAGGCGCGCAGCGAGGCACCGTCGAACTGGCCGATCGTGCGGGGGCCGATGATCGGACAGGTCACGCCGTCCTGGTGCAACAACCAGGCGAGAGCGACGGCAGCGGGCTCCTCGCCGAGGTCGGAGCACAGGGCTTCCCAGCGCTCGAGCTGCGGACGGATCTTCTCGATCCGCTTCAGTGCGGTTGCCGACTGACGGCGCGCCGAAGGATCGTTGCCGAGGACGCCACCCAGGAGACCGCCAGACAGCGGGCTCCACGGGATCACCCCGACGCCGTACTCCAGACATGCCGGAAGCACCTCCAGCTCGATCGTGCGCACGAGCAGGTTGTAGTGGCTCTGCTCACTGACCAGGCCGAGCGAGCCGCGATCCTTGGCGTGCTCGTTGGCCTGCACGATGTGCCACCCGGCGAAGTTGCTGCTGCCGACGTAGATGACCTTGCCCTGCTGGACGAGCGTGTCCATCGCCTGCCAGACCTCGTCCCACGGCGCCGTGCGATCGATGTGGTGCATCTGGTAGAGATCGATGTGATCGGTCTGCATCCGGCGCAGGCTCTCGTCGCACGCGGCGCGGATGTGGCGTGCACTGAGCCGGCCGTCATTGGGCCAATCGGACATCGCGCCGAACAACTTCGTCGCGAGCACGACCTTCTCGCGGCGTCCGCCGCCCTGGGCGAACCAGCGGCCGACGATCTCCTCGGTGGCGCCGGCGCCCTTGTCCCCGCCGTACCGGTTGGCGGTGTCGAAGAAGTTGATGCCCAGCTCCAGGGCGCGGTCCATGATCTGCCACGACTCCGGCTCGGGCGTCTGCGGCCCGAAGTTCATCGTGCCCAGGCACAGCTCACTCACCTGCAGGGCGGTTCGTCCAAGTCGTCGGTAGCGCATCGGCCCATCCTCGCGCAGCGTGCTGGGGAGCGCCCGACGGTGCTCAGGGCAAGAGCACGTTGGGGTTGAGGATCCCATCGGGATCGAGGGCCCGCTTGATCGCGCGCATCGCGTCGATCTCGGCGCGCGAGCGGTTCAGGTGGAGCCAGCGCTTCTTCGCCGTGCCGATCCCGTGCTCGGCGCTGATGCTGCCGCCCACCTCCGCGACGTGGCCGAGCACGACCTCGTCGATCCCGTCGTCGTCGGGTTCGACCCCGGTGACGTTCACGTGGATGTTGCCGTCACCGACGTGACCGAACAGCCAGGTCGAAGCAGTCGGCGCGTAACGGCTGACGCGCGTCGGGATCTCGCCCATGAACGTGGCCAGCTCGTGCTGTGGGATCGTGACGTCCAGCTTGTGCGGCTGCCCGAGGGTCCCGATCGCGAGCGTGTGCTCCTCGCGGTAGCGCCACAGCTGGGCACGCCGGCCGTCGTCGTCCGCGACGGCCACGTCCTCGAGACCTTCGAGCGATGCGACCGCGGCCGACATCTCAGCCGTCGGGTCGGTGGCGTCAGCGGCCTCGACGAGGACGTAGACGGGATGCGGCCGCGCGAACGGCGGACGAAGGTCGAAGCAAGCGCAGACCAGGCGCACGCCTGCATCGAGGACGATCTCCGCTGCCTCGAGCGTGTCGATCGCAGTGCGCAACACGGCGACACCGGCGACAGCCGCTTCGACACTTGCAAATGCAAGCAAAGCAGTGACGCGATGGTCATAGCGAGTCGTCAAGCGCAGGCGTGCGGCGGTGACGATGCCCAAGGTGCCTTCACTGCCGCACAGCAGCGATGGCAGGTGGTAGCCGGTGTTGTCCTTGACCAACCCACTCATCCGGCGGACGATCTCACCGTTGCCGAGCACGGCTTCGATGCCGACGAGCTGCTCGCGCGTCCCGCCGTAGCGGATCAGGTTGATCCCTCCGGCGTTGGTGGCGATGTTGCCGCCGATGGTCGCCGTGTCACGGGCGCCCAGATCGACGGGATAGGTCAGACCGGCCGCATTTGCGGCAGCGCGGACCGCCGCCAGCGTGGCGCCCGCCTGCGCGGTGACCTGCCGGGCGGCGACGTCGACGGGGTCGATCGCGCTCATCCGCTGGAGGCTGACGACCACCTCTCCCGCCAGTGGCACCCCACCACCGACGAGTCCGGTGTTGCCTCCCTGCGGCACGATCGAGACGCGCTCGCGGCGGCACAGCACCACGATCGCCGCGACCTCGTTGACATTGCTCGGCCGCACGACCGCCGGCGTCGACCCGTGAAACCGCGACGTCCAGTCGATCTCGTACCCGCGACGAGCCTCGGCGTCGGTGATGACGTTCGCCGAGCCGACGATGTCGCCCAGTGCGGCGACGAGGGAGCCGAAGGCGTCAGCCGGCACCACGCACGATCCGCTCCAGGAACTCGATCACCGCGTCGTTGAAGCGGTCGTTGCGGTCGCCGGCCACCATGTGACCGGCACCGGCCACGTCGACGATCTCCGCATGGGGGATGAGCTCGCGCAGCTCGGCCGCGCCTTCAGCGCTGACGACGTCGCTGCTGCCGCCACGCACGAGCAGGGTCGGCACCTTCACGTTCCGGCTTGCGGCGTGCAGCCTCAGCGGCGGCGAGAAGCGACCTGCAGTCGGCTCACCTGCATCGGCGGACGGTTCCTGAGTCTCTGGTCCCATGCGCGAGAAGAACTTGGGGTCCCAGTGCCACACCCACTTCCCGTCGTCGCGTTGGCGCACGTTCTTGCGCAAGCCGCTGATGTCCTTGGGGCGCTTCCGGTTCGGCACGTAGCTGGCCACCGCATCGGCGACGTCTTCCAGCGAATCGAAGCCATCGATGCCCAGCCGCATGAAGTCGCTGATCCGGCTGACGCCCTCACGCTCCAGGCGCGGCGTCACGTCGACGAGCACGAGCGCGGCGGGATCGTGCGCCAACCCCTCACCGACGGCGACCAGCGACGACAGCCCGCCGAGGGAGGCTCCGACCAATACGGGATGGCTGAACTGGTTGGCGACGTCGGCCACCGCCGAGGCGAACCGGTCGAGGTCGTAGTTGCCGTCGGGAACCCATGCGCTGTCGCCGTGGCCCGGCAGGTCGAACGATGCGGCGTACCAACCCCGACTGGCGAGCGCGCCGAGTGCCCCGCCCCAGGCGTGGCGGGTCTGACCGCCGCCGTGGAAGAGCAGCACCGCCGGATCGGCCGGGTCTCCTCGGACATCGGCCACCAGCTGGAGCCCGTCTGCGGTCGACGTGTGGAACACCGTGCTTCGCTCGCTCATGTCCGGTCCTCTCGACGAATGCCCCACAGTACGGAACGCCGTCGCACATCGCCCGATTCGGAGGATGGTCGCGTCGGTGCCCGCTCCCGCATTGGGCTAGACAGTCGCGATGTCGCACCCACGCCGCTTTCGTTTCGCCGCCGACCTGCAGACGCCCGCTGAGGGGATGAGCTGGGCGGACACCGTGCGCGAGGTCGAGGCCTTGGGTTTCTCGACGATGTTCGTCCCCGACCACTTCGACGAGGGTCTCGGGCCGATCGCCGCGATGGCAACGGCTGCAGCGGTGACCACGACGCTCAACGTCGGGCCGCTCGTGTTCGACTGCGATTATCGCCATCCCGCGGTGCTCGCCAGGGAGCTGGCGACCATCGACGTGCTCTCCGGCGGCCGGCTCGAAGTCGGCCTCGGAGCGGGGTGGAAGAAGTCCGACTACGAGAAGTCGGGCATCCGGATGGAGTCGCCGAAGATGCGCGTCGACCGGATGATCGAGCATGTCACGGTGATCAAGGGCCTCTTCTCCGGCGCGCCGGTCACGTTCGCCGGCGAGCACTACACGATCACCGATCTCGTCGGCACGCCCGCCCCCGTCCGGCCGGGTGGACCGCCGATCCTCATCGCCGGTGGCGGACGGCGCGTGCTCCGGTTCGCCGGTGGAGCCGCGGACATCGTCGGCGTCAACGCGTCGATCCATTCCGGCGAGATCGACACGGCCGCCGCGCAAGATGCGCTCGCCGACGCGATCGACCAGAAGGTGGCCTGGACGCGCGAGGGTGCCGGTGACCGCTTCGACGACCTCGAGCTGAACGCGTGGCTCTCCGTCGCCGAGGTCACCGATGACAGTGCCGGCGTCGCCGACTTCTTGAGTCAGATCTTCCAGTCGACCCCGCAGGACGTGCTCGCCTCGCCGCTGACGCTCATCGGATCCGCAGCCGAGATCGCGGAACGTCTCCAGTCGCGCCGCGAGCGCTGGGGCTACTCCTACACCGTCGTCCCCGGCGACAAGGTGCGCGACTTCGCCCCAATCGTCGCCGGTCTCACCGGCACCTGATCGCGAGGCGGGTCAGGCGCCGACGGTCCAGGAGGTCATCGACAACGACCCGAACGCATAACCGTCCTGCAACACCTTCGCCGTGGTGCCGGCGGCCGACGCGAGGCCGGCGAGGTACAGGAACGGGATGAAGTGGTCCGGCGTCGGGGCCGAGTCGCGGAAGTCGGGGTGAGCGGACAGCGACGGCACGTCTTCGGGGCTCGATCCGATCAACTCGATCGCGCGCTCGTTGAAGCGGTGAGCCCAATCGAACCCGGCGTGGGGCTGGCCGAAGTCGAGCACGCCCAAGTTGTGCACCACGTTGCCGCTGCCGACGATCATCACGCCGCTGTCTCGCAACGGGGCCAAGGCGGCGCCGAGTGCGAGGTGGTAGTCGAAGGGCTGCGCGGCGTTGATCGCCAGCTGCACCACGGGCACGTCGGCCTTCGGGAACATGTGGCACAGCACCGACCACGTGCCGTGATCGAGGCCCCAGCTGTCGGCGTCCTCACCGACCCACGTCGGCTGGACGACGTCGGCGATCTCTGAGGCGAGCTCCGGCAGCCCGGGGGCCGGGTACTCGAAGTCGAACAACGGCTTCGGGAAGCCGTAGAAGTCGTGGATCGTGCGCGGCCGTGCCATCGCCGTCACGGCTGTGGCGTTGATGTACCAGTGGGCCGACACGACCAGGAGCGCACGTGGTGTGGGTACCGATTCCCCGAACGCCCGCCAGGTCCGCGTGTACTGGTTGTCATCGAGCGCGTTCATCGGCGTGCCGTGCCCGATGAACGCCGCTGGCATGGTCGTCGCGCTCATTCTCCAATTGTAGGAGCGGACCCCGGCCGCCCAACGATGTCACCGTCCATCAGCGCAAACGTTGCAGTTGCGTGACATCGTCGCCCGTCTCCGGACGATCACCGAAATGAGTCTCCGGAAAGACGTGCCCTGCGGCAGTGATTTCCATCTTGGGGTCTCTCGAAGCACCCAGTGGTGGTGCGAGCGAGCAACGGAAGGCGGATGCAGGTGACAGGACGAGCAACGTGGATCGTGATCGGGTGCGCGGCAGCGATGCTGTCGGCCTGCACCAGCAGTGCTGGCGACCAAGCCCTGAACCTCGGCACGACCTCCGCGCCGAGCACCACCGTCGCGATCGCAACGACGAGCGCACCGACCACGACCCCGCCGACGACGGTCGCCCTAACGACATACCCGCCGACGGTCGCCGAGTCGACGACGGTCGTCGAGTCCACGACGACCACCGAGCCGGCCCCCGCCCCGACCGCCCCACCGTCGAAGGAAGACCAAGTTCGCGCGGACTTTGAGAGCGGCCGCGTGGCGCGCCACCAATGCGCATTTACGCCCGAGACGTGCGACTTCGGCGCGATAGCCATAGAAGGCTCGCCAATGGATGTTCGAACTCGCGCCCAGATGTTCATGCGTTTGAAATACAACCTGAGGGCAGTCCTCGGACGCGGTGACGAGTCGATACGCGTCGACAGCGTGGGATTCGAAGGCAACTTCGCATTTGTGACGATCTGTGACCTCGACTCGGTCGAGATCTATGACGTTGCCGATCCTGAGAATGCGGATGACGACATCTTGTACAACGGCGATGTCGCCTCGACCAAGGTTCGTTGGGAGATGCACTTCGACGGACATCGGTGGCTGTTGTTCCAAGGCGCCGAACTCGCTCGTCTTGATGGTGGTGATCTATGCGGTTACTGATCGGTTTGGTCGCTACGTGCGTGATCGGTGGTTCGCTTTCGACGGCTGCATTCGCTGCTGACGACGGCCATTCCGATGGCAGCGGCGGTGTCGACAACAGCTACCTGTATGCGGGGGTGCAGTACGGGACGCCGCCTTCGGCGAAGAACAAGAAGGACGGCAACGGTTGCGTGTGGGTGCCGGCTGCCGAGGCATCGACGTTCGATTCGAAGGTCATCGACACTCGTGTGATCGGCGGAGTCACCCAACACCTGTTCCTTCGTGCGTGCCCGCGCTCGATCCAGGGTGTGTGGGTCTCGCAGGTGCCGTCGGCCAAGCTCGGCCAGATGTCGACCGACTACCTCCGCCAGCGCCTGCCGCAGCCGTCGTTCAACACTGCGCCGGCGTCGACGCAGGGCGTCGTCAACGTCGACATGTGGATCTGGACCGATCCGGC
>JAOBWO010000393.1 GCA_025463415.1 Acidimicrobiales bacterium
ACGTGATGCGCGACGTCGAGCGTCAGGTCATGCTGCGCATCATCGACCAGCGCTGGCGTGAGCACCTCGAGGAGATGGACTACCTCCAAGAGGGCATCAACCTCCGCGCGATGGGCCAGAAGGACCCGCTCACCGAGTGGCAGCGTGAAGGCTTCGAGATGTTCGGCGCGCTGATGAAGGGCGTCGCCCAGGACTTCGTCCGCTACGTGATGCACGTCCAGGTCGTCCGCAACGACGAGCCCGCCGTGCTGGTGCAGAACGTGCAGCAGTCCTCGGCCGACACCGCGCAGTCGTCCGGGTTCGCTTCGGCCGCGCAGGCGTCGATCGCTGCCGGCGACACCGACCCGGAGATGGCCGCAGCAGCCGCGCCGGCCGCCGCCGCAGCCAAGCAGGCACCGATCGTGAACGACGAGTGGTCGAAGACACCTCGGAACGCGATGTGCCCGTGCGGCTCCGGGAAGAAGTTCAAGATGTGTCACGGCGCGACCCTCTAGGGCCGTATGCGTGACTTCTCCGACGACATCAAGGACCTCCGCCGACGCCTCGACGAGGCCGAGTCCTATCTGAAGATCACCGACAACCGGGCTCGCCTCGCCGAGCTCGAGTTCGAGGTGTCGCGCCCGGATCTCTGGAACGATCAGGACCTGGCCAAGAAGACCAACGCCGAGTACTCGAACATCAAGAACGACATCGAGACGTTCGACCAACTGGCCTCCGACGTCGAGGACACCGAGCTGCTGCACGAGATGGCTCGCGAGGTCGACGACGCCAGCCAGGAGCCCGATCTGGTCGAAGCGATCGCCAAGATCGCGTCGACGCTCGATCAGCTGGAGCTGCGCAGCCTGTTCACGGGCGAGCACGACGAGCTGGATTGCATCGTCCAGATCAACGCCAAGGACGGCGGCGTCGACGCACAGGACTGGAGCGAGATGCTCCTGCGCATGTACGGCCGTTGGGCCGAGCGGCGCGGCATCGACTTCGAGGTCGACGGCCTGTCCGAGGGCACCGAGGCCGGCATCCTCTCCGCCGAGTTCACCCTCACCGGTCGGTATGCCTACGGACTGATGACCAGTGAGCGCGGCACCCATCGCCTCGTGCGGATCAGCCCGTTCGACAACCAGGGCCGCCGCCAGACCAGCTTCGCCTCGGTCCAGGTGTGGCCGGTGCTGGAAGACCCCGATGTCGAGATCAACGAGGCCGACGTGCGGATGGAGGTCTACCGGGCCAGCGGCGCGGGCGGCCAGCACATCAACAAGACCTCGTCGGCGGTGCGCCTGATCCACGAGCCCACCGGCCTCGTCTCGGCCTCCCAGGAAGAGCGCAGTCAGCTCCAGAACCGGGAGAAGGCGATGACGCGGTTGAAGACGATGATCGCCGCGCGCATCGAAGAAGAGCACCAGGCCGAGCTCGACCGCATCGCCGGCCGCCCCGCACAGGTCGGCTGGGGCAGCCAGATCCGCAGCTACGTGATGCAGCCGTACCAGATGGTCAAGGACCTGCGCACCGAGTACGAGTCGGGCAACGTCGCAGCCGTGCTGGACGGCGATCTCGACGGCTTCATGGAGGCGTTCCTCCAGCACCGCCGCCGCGACGCCGTCACCGAGTAGCCGCTCCCGACGACGCCCCGCCCTGCTGCCGCGAGGGCATGACCTCAAAGTTTCGTCACGCGCTGGTAACTTTTGACGTCCCTTCCGCCGCCCCGGGGAGCCCCATTGATCCGTCTCGAGAACGTCACCAAGATCTACAACTCCGAAGTCACCGCGCTCCGCGATGCGACGTTCGAGGTTGCCAAGGGTGAGTTCGTCTTCCTCGTCGGTCCGTCGGGGTCGGGCAAGAGCACGCTGTTGCGGATGATGAACCGGCAGGAGCGGCCCGAGAAGGGCGCCGTCTGGGTGGCGGGCCGGAACATCAACGAGATGCCGGACAGCAAGGTCCCGCACCTGCGCCGCAACATCGGCAACATCTTCCAGGACTACAAGCTGCTGCTCAACAAGACCGTCCACGAGAACGTCGCCTTCGCGCTGGAGGTCATCGGGCGGCCCAAGCACGTGATCCGCCAGCAGGTGCCGGCGGTGATGGACCTCGTCGGCCTGGCCGGTAAGCAGGACCGCTTCCCGCACCAGCTCTCCGGCGGCGAGCAGCAGCGAGTGTCGATCGCCCGCGCGTTCGTCAACCGTCCGCTGATCCTGCTCGCCGACGAGCCCACCGGCAACCTCGACCCCGGGACTGGCGAGGGCATCATGCGCCTCCTCGACCGGATCAACAAGACCGGAACCACCGTGGTGATGGCCACCCACGACCAGCGCATCGTCAACATGATGCGCAAGCGCGTGATCCAGATGGATCGCGGCATCATCGTGCGCGACCAGGCCCGAGGAGTGTACGAATAATGTGGTCCCGCCTGACGTACACGCTCCGCGAGACCGGAGCCAGCCTGCGCCGCAACGTCACCCTGACGGTGGCCGCGATCCTGACCTCGGCGGTGTCGCTGTTCCTCGTCGGCGGCACGTTCCTCGTGCAGCGCGGCTTCGACAACCTGCTGTCGAAGTGGGCGGGTGGCGTGCAGATGATCGTCTACGTCAACCCCGAAGCGACACCGGATCAGATCACCGCGATCCAGCAGGCGTTGTCAGCGAATCCGACGGTCATCGACGTCGCCCAGCTGAAGTACTTCGACAAGACCCAGTCACTGGCCGAGGCCAAGCGCCTGTTCGCCGCCGACCCGGGGGCCTACGCGCTCTTGAACCCGAGCAACATCCCCACCGAGTTCAAGGTCGTTCCCAAGGCGGGCAAGCTCGATCTCCTGGTGCAGCTGGCGGAAAGCTTCCGAACGCAGATTCCGAAGGTGCAGCGCGTCGTGCTGGCCCGCGATCAGGTCGAGCAGATCGCCAAGCTGCGCGACTTCGTCCAGACGGTGACGGTCGGCCTCTCGATCCTGCTGTTGATCGGGGCGCTGATCCTGATCTGGACCACGATCCGCACGGCGATGTTCGCGAGACGACGCGAGATCGAGGTGATGAAGCTCGTCGGCGCCACGAACTGGTTCATCCGAATACCGTTCATGCTCGAAGGTCTGATCCAGGGCCTCGTCGGCGGCCTGCTGTCGTGCGGCTTCCTGCTGTTCTTCAACCGGCTCTGGACCAACGGCGTGGTCAAGCTGAAGGGTGACAACGGCTTCATCGCGCTCGTCGTCAGCGACAGCTTCCTGAACAGCGTCATGTTGGGCGTCGTCGTGTTCGGCATGGTCGCGGGAGCGATCGCGTCGGGCGTGGCCGCCAGCCGCTTCTTGGATGTCTAGCCCGCGTTCCAGTCGGTGAAGGTGATCGTTGCGTCCTGGCTCTGGCTGACGAAGCGCACCCGATCCAAGGTCGTGCCCTTCGGGACCAGGAACAGGGTGCAGCTCTGATAGGTGTCGCCGGGCGCGAAGTCGCCGGTGCTGACGTCCTTGCAGCGATCGAAGGGTGCGCCGTCGAGATCGAACACGAGGGTCGTCGGCACCGAGTTGCCCTTGCTGTCCTCCATCCCGACGCTGAGGTTGCGCACGGCGTCGCCGGTGCCCCTGTTGGAGTAGCGGACGTCGACGTAGTACGGCGTGTCGCCGGCGTTGCTCTCGCCGACGTCGAACCCGGCGGCGGTCAACTCGTCGAGCGTGCCGACTTCCACGTCGAGCACGTCGACGGCCACCGTGGTGTTCACGGCTGATGCCGTGGTGGTCGCCGCTTGGACGTAGGCGACGACCGCTTCGGTGCCCAGCGGCAGCTTCTTGGCGCTGTCGGAGCCGCTGCTGCAGCTGGCGAGCACGGCGAGCACCGCGGTGGACGCGGCCACTGCTCGCCGGCGAGCCGGTCGACGGCGTGTCGTCGGCCGCTCGATGCTGTGCGTGTCGGTGCTGCGCACGTCGATGCTCGTCATGTCGACTGACCCTCCTGTTGCGGCCCGCGGACCACGACGATATTGCGTCGGTCCACACCCGGTAGGTTCACCCCACATGACCTCGGAGATCCTGTACGAGGTGGCCGACCATGTGGCCACCATCACGCTGAACCGGCCCGCGCAGCTCAATGCCTTCACCAACCGGATGATGCACGAGATCATCGAGGCGTTCGACGAATCCGACGCGGACGACGACGTGCGCGCCGTGATCGTCACCGGTGCGGGTCGCGGCTTCTGCGCCGGTGCAGACCTGTCCGCGGGAGGGGAGACGTTCGCCCACGGCGGCAGCGATGTGCAGACCGACGTCGGCGTGCCGCGCGACGGCGGCGGGCTGGTGTCGCTGCGGATCTTCGCCTCGCTCAAGCCGGTGATCGGCGCGATCAACGGCCCAGCGGTCGGTGTGGGGGTGACGATGACCTTGCCGATGGACATCCGGATCGCCTCGGACGCAGCCCGCTTCGGCTTCGTGTTCGCCCGGCGCGGGATCGTCCCCGAGGCCTGCTCGTCGTGGTTCCTGCCCCGGCTGGTCGGAATCAGCCAGGCCGCGGAGTGGGTGTACACCGGCCGCGTCTTCCCGGCCGCGGAGGCACTCGCCGGCGGGCTCGTGCGCAGCGTCCATCCCGGTGACGAGCTGCTCGGCGTTGCTCGGGCGCTGGCTGCGGAGATCGCCGAGAACACCGCACCGGTGTCGGTCGCCTTGTCGCGCCAGATGATGTGGCGGATGCTGGGCGCGGACCACCCCATGGCGGCCCACAGGGTCGACTCCCGTGGCATCGTCGAGCGCGGCAAGAGCGCGGACGCGCGCGAGGGCGTCACCAGTTTCTTGGAGAAGCGCCCGGCCGTGTACTCTGACCGGGTCAGCGACGGGCTGCCGACGATCTTCGCCGGCTGGAACGAGCCGACGTTCTCCTGATTCAAGGGGCGTGACCCAGATCACGCTCATGCTCGGGAAGAAAGCTGCCGATACGTCAGTTGGTGCAGCATGCAGATGCCCGCACTTCGTCGTCATCGAGATCGATGGGACAGCGGCGACAAGTCACGGAGACACCCATGAGCACCATCCTGAACGAACGGATCGAGACCGGCGACGTCCTCGAGATCCTGCGCGACGACGAGTTGATCTCGGCGCTCGTGCTGCTGGCCACCGAGGATGCAGTCATCCTCGACGCCTGCGACGACACCACCCCCTTCGTCATCCGTCGGTCCGACCTCGTCGAGTACCGCCGGTTCAGTCTCGAAGAGGCCTGAGCCGTCCGCCGTCGGGCGGGTCGGCCATAGGCTGATCCGGTGCCCGACGAATCCGCACCGACGTTCTACGACGCGGTCGGCGGGATGGCGTTCTTCGCCGAGCTCGTCGACACGTTCTACGCCGGAGTCGCCGGCGACGACGTGCTCGCGCCGCTGTATCCGGAGTACCCCGACTTCACGGGTGCCCGGCATCGGCTGACGCTGTTCCTCGCCCAGTACTGGGGCGGGCCCACCACCTACGACGACGAGCGCGGCCATCCCCGGCTGCGGATGCGTCACTTCCCCTACCCCGTCGGTCCGCTGCAGCGTGACCGTTGGCTGCTGCACATGGCGCACGCTGTCCGCGCCAGCAACGCCGACGAAGCCGCTCAGCAGACGCTGCTCGACTACTTCGTACCGGCTGCCGAGCACCTCCGCAACGACACCGGCCTGCCGATCACGAGCGCCTCGTACCCACGATCCTGATCGGGCGCAGGGCGTAGCACGCGACGGCAGCCGCGGCAGCGGCGTTCATCGAGTCGATCCCGCCGGCCATCGGGATGCGGGCGTGAACGCTGGCGACGTCGAGCAGCGCTGGGCTGAGTCCCGATCGCTCCGATCCGAGCACGAGCATGACGGCCTGACGGTGTGCCGGCAGCACGGCTTCGAGCGGCATCGAGCCGGCCGATGGGGTGAGCGCCACCACCAGCGTGCCGCGCTCGCGTGCTGCAGCGACGACGTCGACCAGTGATCGCGCCCGGGCGAATCGCAGCGCGAAGGTGTTGCCCATCGACACGCGCAGGGCGCGGCGGGCGAGTGGATCACCGCTCGTGCGATCGAGCAGCAGCCCGTCCCACCCGAGCGCGGCCGCGCTGCGCACCACGGTGCCGACGTTGACGGGGTTGTCGACGGCCTCCAGCGCCACCGTGCGGTGGCGCACGCTCAGCTCCATCGCATCGACGGGCTCGGGCCGACGGAACAGCGCGACGATCGAGAGCGGAACGCCGAGGCCCATGCCCGCCCTGCGCACGTCGACGTCGGCCGCATAGACCTCGACCGACGCGTCGAACCGGCTGACGACGGAGGGCACATCGACAGCGTCGACGAACGCCATCACCGGCTCGCATCCGGCATCCAGGGCGCGCTCGACGACGAGATCGCCCTCGGCCACGAACATCCCGGCGGCCACCCGTTCTCGACGATCCGCCCGCGTGTTCAGCGCGCGGTCGCGCCAGCGGAACGGAGCGATCCGGGCGTCCTCCGGATCTTCGATGAGGATCACATCAGAACAGCCAGTGGTACGGCGACCAGTCCGGGTCGCGCTTCTCCAGGAACGACTCGCGGCCCTCCTGGGCCTCGTCGGTCATGTACGCGAGTCGGGTCGCCTCGCCGGCGAACACCTGCTGGCCGACCAGGCCGTCGTCGATCAGGTTGAACGAGAACTTCAGCATCCGCTGTGCGGTCGGGCTCTTCGCGTTGATCTTGCGGCCCCACTCCAACGCAGTGCGCTCCAGATCGGCATGGTCGACGACGGCGTTGACCATGCCCATCCGGTGCGCGTCGTCGGCCGAGTACTCGTCGCCCAGGAAGAAGATCTCGCGGGCGAACTTCTGGCCGACCTGGCGGGCCAGGTAGGCCGACCCGAAGCCGCCGTCGAAGCTGGCGACATCGGCGTCGGTCTGCTTGAACCGGGCGTGCTCGCGGCTGGCGATGGTGAGATCGCTGACGACGTGCAGGCTGTGTCCACCGCCGGCGGCCCAGCCGGGGACGACGCAGATCACGACCTTGGGCATGAACCGGATCAACCGCTGCACCTCGAGGATGTGCAACCGTCCGGCGCGGCCCGGCTCGATGGTGGCGGCGGTCTCGCCGATGGTGCCGTCGCTGGACTCGACCGTGTACTTGTACCCGTCGCGTCCGCGGATGCGTTGATCACCGCCGCTGCAGAACGCCCATCCGCCGTCCTTCGGGGACGGGCCGTTCCCGGTCAGCAGCACGCAGCCGACGTCGGTGCTCATCCGCGCGTGGTCGAGCGCGGTGTACAGCTCGTCGACGGTGTGCGGGCGGAAGGCGTTGCGGATCTCCGGCCGGTCGAACGCGATGCGCACCGTTCCGTGGGCGAGGGCTCGGTGGTAGGTGATGTCGGTGAAGCTGAACCCGGGCACGTCGCGCCACAGCGCCGGATCGAAGATGTCGGAGACGCGCTCGGAGACCATGCCGGACATGTTGGTCCGTCACGGGACCCTCTGCCACATCTGGATGGCGCTCGTCTGCGTGAGCGGTCGGCGAGGTGTCGCTTCGCGCAACGGATCGGCAAGACTCGCCCGATGACAGGTCTGCAGATCTTCGGCGTCGCCGGTGTCCCCGAGATCGAGCCCGGCGACGATCTCGCCCGGATCACCATCGAGGCAGCGGTCGCTGCCGGCACACCACTGGCCAGCGGCGACGTGCTGGTGGTGACGAGCAAGATCGTCAGCAAGGCCGAGGGCCGGTCCGTGGAGCTCGCCGACATCGAACCCTCGCCGTTCGCGCTCGCCTGGTCCGAGCAGTGGGGCAAGGATGCGGCGGTCACCGAGATCGTGCTCCGCGAGGCGAAGCGCGTGGTGCGCCAGGTCGGACCGATCCTGATCACCGAGACCCATCACGGCTTCGTCTGCGCCAACTCGGGCGTCGACCAGTCGAGCAGCGGAGCGAAGGGCCGTGCGGTGCTCCTCCCGCTCGATTCCGACGCGAGCGCGCGACGGATCCGCGCCGGTCTGCTGGCCGACGGACTGGACGTCGCGGTGATCATCAGCGACACGTTCGGGCGGGCATGGCGCGAGGGCCAGACCGACATCGCGATCGGGATCGCCGGCATGCAGCCGATCCTCAGCTACATCGGCCAGGTCGACCCGCACGGTCACGAGTTCCACGTGCAGGCGCTGTGCGTCGCCGACGAGCTGGCCGGCGCCGCCGAGCTCGTCAAGGGCAACCTCAGCCGGATCCCGCTGGCCGTGCTCCGCGGCTACGCCTGGGAGCCGGACGAGACCGCGACCATCGCGCCGGTGCTGCGCGACCAGAGCCGGGACCTGTTCCGGTGAAGGCGCCGACCACCGCCGAGGCGTTGGCGACGGTGCGAGCGACCTGCGCCCGGCTCCCTGAAGTCGTCGAGCGGCCCAGCCACGGCGCCCCCTCGTTCTTCGCCGGTGGCAAGAAGTGCTTCGTGATGTTCATGGACCACCATCACGACGACGGCCGCCTCGCGCTGTGGTGCGCCGCGCCGCTCGGCGTGCAGGCGACGATGATCGACGAGGACCCGGTGCGGTTCTTCGTCCCGCCCTACGTCGGTGGCCGTGGCTGGTTGGGCGTGCGACTCGACGTCGACCCGGACTGGGACGAGGTCGCGGGCATCGTCGCGGACGCCTACCGTTGCGTCGCATCCAAGAAGCTCCTCTCCCAGCTCGACGCGAGTTGACAGCCACGTGGTGATGACGACACGAACAGCCACTCAGGTCTTGCGGGCAAAGGCGCGCAAGGACGTGGGTTTGACGGCCACCGAAGTCGGGGACCTTTGAAGATGTCCGGCTCGATGACCTCGCGCCGGAGCTTGACCAGGAGCCGATCCGCCGTGAACCTTTGCACGCCCAGGCCGCACATGGCGCCGTCCCTCTCGAACGGCCGGCCGAACCTCACCGGCCCGTCGACGGACGTCATGACAACCGACCTACCGGTAGGTAGGGTGGCGACATGACCACTCTCGACTCGGGCAGCCAGGCCTTCATCGCCGAGCTGGAGCCTGTCGCTGCCAAGCTGCTCGACCGCCACCTCGCCACCGCCAAGGAGTGGTTCCCGCACGAGCTCGTGCCGTACAGCCGGGGGCGCGACTTCGCCAAGGGCTACGAGTGGTCCCCCTGCGACGCCGACCTGGATGGGGCGGAGCTGCCCGAAGCGGTGCGCAGCGCGTTGTTCGTCAACCTGCTCACGGAGGACAACCTGCCGTTCTACTTCCGCGACATCGAGCGGATGTTCGGGATGGAGAGCGCATTCGGCGAGTGGAACCGGCGTTGGACGGCGGAGGAAGGCCGGCATTCGATCGCGATCCGCGACTACCTGATCGCGACCCGCGCCGTGGATCCGGTGCACCTCGAGCGAGCCCGGATGGCACAGGTCAGCGGCGGCGAGGTGCCCACACCGGATTCTCCGCTGGCGGGTGTGCTCTACGTCAGCCTGCAGGAGCTCGCCACGCGCATCGCCCACCGCAACACGGGCAAGCTGATCGGTGACCCGGCCGGCTACGAGGTCATGTCGCGCGTGGCCAACGACGAGAACCTGCACTACCTCTTCTACCGCGATCTCGCCACCGCGGCGATCGAGTTCGATCCGTCGTCGATGGTCGTCGCGCTCGAGGAAGTGGTGCGCACGTTCGCGATGCCCGGCACTGGCATCCTCGACTTCGACAAGCACAGCGCCGCCATCTCCCACGCCGGCATCTACGACGCCACCATCCTGCACGAACAGGTGTTCCTCCCGGTGATCCTCAACCACTGGAAGATCCAGCACCTCGAGCGCTTGACGGCTGCGGCCGAGCGCGCCCGGGAAGCGTTGCTGACCCGGCTCGAGCGACTGGGCAAGCTGGCCAAGGCACTCGCGGCACGCGCCGAGCGTCGCCAGGCCGCAGTCCTCGCCGGCGCCTGAGCGCGATGGGTTCGCCGGCCCGAGGCCGGTGAATGCGACAGGGTGGTCGGCGACGGCGGAAGTCAGCGCGGCGAGAGAACTCGATCGGGCGCTCGTTCGTATGGAACTGCGACCACCTACGCAGGAGCCGCAAATGACCCCCAACCGCACCGCCCGCGCCCTTGCCGCCACGATCGCCTTCGGCGCGATCGCGATCGCCGGCTGCAGCAGCGACTCGAAGTCCGCTGCCACCACGACCGCTGCTGCGGTGACGACGGTTGCTCCGACCGCCGCGCCCACGACTCCTGCGGCCACCGACGCGCCGGCGGCCACCGACGCTGCCACGACGGTCGCTGCTTCCACCGCGGGTTCAGCCGCAGCCGGTGGCGCGACGATGTCGATCAAGGGCTTCAAGTTCAGCGGCGTGACAGCGTCGGCCGGCCAGGAGATCACCGTCACCAACGAGGACACCGCCCCGCACACCGTGACCGCCGATGACGGCAGCTTCGACGTCAAGGTGCCCGCGGGCGCGTCAGCGACGTTCACCGTGGCGGCTGCCGGCACGTACTCGATCCACTGCACGGTGCACCCGAACATGAAGAGCTCGATCACCATCTCCTGACCTGACGACCGTCAGACTGGCGGGACCATGAACACCCGCTTGATCCGTCTCGTGGCCGTTGCGCTCGTCACGTGCGGGTCGTCGGCGTCCGGCCTGACGGTCGCGGCGCCGGTGCCCGCCTGGGGCGCGGCGACGACGTGCACGATCCGCGCGACGCTGCGCGAGGGATCGCGCGGCGCCGACGTCGTGTGCCTCGAGAGCCAACTGATCTCCCGTGGCCTCGCGGGCGTCATCGGACCCGACGACTACTTCGGCCCGTCCACCACGCAGGCGGTGCTGACGTTCCAGACCGTGCACGGTCTGGCCTCAGACGGCGTCGTCGGCCCCCGGACCCGGGCGGCGCTGGCGACCGTCGGCGCGGGCGCCGTTGCTCCGGGGCAGCCGGTGCCGGCGCACGTGCTGGAGACGCGCACGATCGGCACCTCGGTGCAGGGTCGGCCGATCACCGCGGTGCGAATGGGAACGCCGGGCGGGCGCGTCGTGATGATCGTCGGCATCATCCACGGCGACGAGACCAAGGGCGCGCTCGTCACCGCGGCGCTGCGCACGATGGCGACGCCCGCCGGGATCGACCTGTGGTTGATCGACAGCATGAACCCTGACGGCGTCGCGGCGAACACCCGCGGCAACGCGAACGGAGTCGACCTCAACCGCAACTTCGACGTCGGCTGGAACTACATCCCGCGCAGCACGACCAACCACCAGTACAGCGGCGAACAAC
>JAOBWO010000395.1 GCA_025463415.1 Acidimicrobiales bacterium
AGGCTGACGTACTTGTCGACCGGGAAGACCTGGTTGACGTCGGATCCGGACCACGAGATGAGGAACTCGAGCGCGTAGCCGAGGGTCCAGTAGGCGATGAACCCGCCGAACAGGAACAGGGCGATGATCGACCCCATGAAGGGGACGGCGTACTTCTTCTCCTTGGCGTGCAGGCCCGGCACCACGAAGCGCCAGACCTGCCAGAGGATGATCGGGAAGGCGATCACGATGCCGCCGTACAGCGAGATCGAGATGCGCGTCGAGAACCCGTCGAGCGGTCCCAGCGCGTAGAGGTTCGGGGTACAGAACTCGGCGCCACGTCGTTTGCAGAGATCGGTGTACGGCTGCTTGATGAAGCGCAGGATCGGGTCGTAGAACGCCATCATGATGATGACGCCGAGGACGATCGCGAGCATGCTGCGCACGATGCGCACGCGCAGCTCGGCGAGGTGGTCGCGCAACGTCATGCGGTCCTCGGGACCCTTCAGCGACGGGCGCGGTGCGCTCCGGAAGGGGATCTTCACTCGGCGACCACGTCATGGGCGACGACGGCCTCGGCCGCCGGCTCAGCTGCAGGGGTGAACCCGGTCATCACGCCCGATGCGACGACTGCGTCGACGATCCTCGGCGGGGCGACTGCGTCGGTGACCGGCGCAGCTGCGACCTCCGGTTCCGGTGCGGGGACCACTGGTTGAGCAGCAGCCAGGCGGCGCGAGGTCGCATCGCCGACGATCGGCGGGGCGCCGAGGTTGGTGGGTGACGCCGTGCCGTCGAAGGCGGTCGTCGCGTCGAAGGCCGGCGTGGACGAGCTCGCCTCGGCCCACGCCGCGGGTGTGACCGCAGGAATGGGCGACGCAGCGACTGCGGGCTTGTTGGCGCTCAGGTCGGTCGGCCCGACGCCGGTCTGGGTGGCCGGCGTGCCCGGCTTCGGGCTCAGCGGGTTGAGATCGAACGTCGCAGCCTGCTTGGCCATCTCGGCGGTTTCGCGCAGCTCGCGGAGGGGTTCGTCGAGGACGGACTTCATCTCGCTCTGGAACCCGGAGGTCATCCGCTTGAAGTCGGCATAGGCCTTTCCGGCCTTGCGCATGGCTTCTGGCAGCTTGTCAGGGCCGAGCACCACGAGTGCGATGAGCACCAAAAAGACCAGCTCGCTGCCGGACAGGTTGAACACGTTCCGGAGTCTAGGCCCCTGTCAGGCGCTCGCGAAGGCACGTGTCGCACATGCAACAATGATCATCCGATGCAGCAGCGACTCCCTACTCTTCTGGAGCATCCCATTGCCTTCGCCCATCGCGGAGGCAAGGCGCACGCACCGGAGAACACCCTCGAAGCGTTCGTGCTCGGGCTCAAACTCGGCGCCACCGGGCTGGAGAGCGACGTCTGGCTGACGGCCGACAAGGTACCTGTTCTGGACCACGACGGCATCGTCCGGCACCGGTTCAGCAAGCGTCCGATCGGCGAGCTCCGCCGCGACCAACTGCCGTCGTACATCCCGGCGCTGGCCGATCTCATCGAGCGCTGCGGCACGCAGTACCACCTCTCGCTCGACCTCAAGGGCAACGACGTCGGGCCCACGGTGATCGACGTCGTGCGCGAAGCCGCGCCGGATCTCCTCCCCCGCCTGTGGCTCTGCGAGCCGAAGTGGCAGGACCTCCTCCCACTGCGCGGCCAGGGTGCCAAGCTCGTCGACTCGACCCGCCTGGCGCGGATCAAGGAGGGCCCCGAACGTCGTGCTGCAACGCTGTCCAGCGAGGGCATCGACGCGATCAACATGCACCACACCGACTGGAACGGTGGTCTCGTCACCCTGTTCCACCGCTTCGAACTGTGTGCCATCGCGTGGGACCTGCAGTTCGAGCACTTCCTTCGGCCGATCTTCCGGATGGGCATCGACGGCGTGCACAGCGACTGGGTCGACCGGATGATGGACGCCTACCGAGCCGAGCTCGGCGCACCTCAGCTCTGACGAGCCGCCGCGACAGCGGCTACAGCCACTTCCAGTGGCTCTTCGGCCAGATCACCACGAACGCGCGACCGACGATCTGCTCGTAGTCGACCTGACCGAGCGTGCCGCGGCTGTCGCCGGAGCCCGGCCGGTTGTCGCCCATGACGAACACGTGGTCCTTGAGCACGGTCAGCTGCGAGAAGTTCGGCCCGCAGTTGCCGGCCGTGACGACGTTCGGATCGAGGTAGGGCTCGACCAGCACCTTGCCGTTGATGTAGACGACGCAGTCGCGCATCTCGATCGTCTCACCCGGCAGGCCGATGACCCGCTTGATGAGGTCACGCGGGGCCAGGCCCTGCGCCTCTTCGAGGACGACGACATCGCCCCGATTTGGGTCGTGGAGGTCGTAGGACAGCTTGTTGACGAGCACTCGGTCGAAGTTGTGCAACGTGTAGTCCATCGACTCGCCGGACACGTAGAACTGCTGCACGACGAACAGCTTCATCAGCACCGCAGCGGCGATGGCGATGATCACGACGAGGCCCCACTCGCGGATCGACTTGCCGACGGCGGACTTCTGGGCCACCGGTGCGTTGACCACCGTCACCGGCGCGTTGTCGTCGACCAGCTCCGCTGTCGTCGGGGCAGCGGCCTCGACTGTGGACGGGATCACGAGGTCGTCGGACGGTGGAACATCCGCTGATGGCTCGACACCGTCGTCGTTGGTCCCGGTTGAGTCGTCGCTGGACATGCGGCGGTTACCGTACCGTTCAACGAGCGCAGAGTTGCGGCATCCTCGGGGATCTGCGGGGGATCACAGAGAGGCGATCAGCTTCTCGACACGCTCGTCTCGACTTTTGAACGGGTCCTTGCACAACACGGTCCGCTGGGCCTGATCGTTGAGCTTGAGGTGCACCCAGTCGACGGTGTAGTCGCGCTTGCGTTCCTTGGCCCGCTTGATGAACTCGCCACGCAACCGGGCCCGGGTGGTCTGCGGCGGCACGTCGACGGCGGTGTCGATGTCGTCGTCGGTGCACATCCGCTCGATCATGCCGCGGTCCTGCATCTTGTAGAAGGGGCTCCTGACCCGGCTGACGTCGTGGTACTGCAGGTCCAGCAGCTGCACCTGAGCGTGACCGAGGGGCAGGTCGTGCTTGGCACGGTAGGCCTCGATCAGCTTGTGCTTGATCACCCAGTCGACCTCGCGGTCCAGCTTCAGCGGATCGTTCTCGATCGTCGAGATGCAGTGCTCCCACATCTCCAACGCCTTCTGCTCCATCGGCGGGAAGCCTTTGGTCTCGGCGTAGCGCAAGGCCCGGTCGAGGTACTCGCGCTGGATGTCGAGCGCGCTGACCTCGCGGCCGTTGGCCAGCTTCACCGTGCGCCGGCAGGTCATGTCGTGGCTGATCTCGCGGATCGCCCGGATCGGGTTCTCCAGCGTCATGTCGCGCAGCACGACCTGCGGGTCTTCGACCATGCGCAGCATGCAGGCCGCGGCGCCGACCTTCACGAACGTCGTGTACTCGCTCATGTTCGAGTCGCCGACGATCACGTGCAGGCGGCGGTACTTCTCCGCGTCGGCGTGTGGTTCGTCGCGCGTGTTGATGATCGGGCGACTCCGGGTCGTGGCCGACGAGACGCCCT
>JAOBWO010000404.1 GCA_025463415.1 Acidimicrobiales bacterium
GTGGGCTTCCGATCGATCGACGTCGACATCGGCAACGGCGGATTCTCGATCAGTGTCAACGGAGTTCCGATCTTCTGCCGCGGTGCGTGCTGGGTGCCGATCGATCCCGTCGCGCTGACGGCGTCCCCCGACGCGCTGCGTCATGCCTTGCGTCAGGTGGTCGACGCCGGGATGAACATGGTCCGCGTCACCGGCACGATGGTCTACGAGCAGCGCGAGTTCTACGAGCTGTGCGACGAGCTCGGCATCATGGTCTGGCAGGACTTGATGTTCGCCAACATGGACTACCCGATCGACGCGGAGGCGTTTGCCGACACCGTCGCCGTCGAGATCGATCAGGTCCTCGACCGGTTGGGTCGATTCGCGTGCGTCACCGTCGTGTGCGGCGGCAGCGAGGTCGAGCAACAGGCTGCGATGATGGGCCTCGACCCGGCCGACACCGCACATCGCCTCGGACGTGAGGTCCTGGCCCCACTCGTCGGCAAGGCCGCCACGCCGATCGCCTACGTCGCGAACAGCCCGAGTGGCGGTCCGTTCCCGTTCTCTGTGTCCACTGGAGTCAGCCACTACTACGGCGTTGGTGCCTACCGGCGCACGCTCGATGACGCCCGTCGCGCGTCGGTTCGGTTCACCACGGAGTGCTTGGCGTTCGCCAACATCGGCTGCCGCGAGTCGGTGGAGCCGTTCATCGACGCCGGCGATGGTCCCGGCCACTCGCCGCGCTGGAAGCGTGGCGTGCCACGGGATCGCGGCGCGGGCTGGGACTTCGAAGACGTCCGCGATCACTACGTGCGCGAGCTCTTCGGCGTCGACCCCGCCGAGATCCGCTCGATCGACCCGGCGCGCTACCTCGACCTCGGGCGCGCTGCAGTGGCATGTGCGATCGAGTCGACGCTGGGGGAGTGGCGTCGCCCTGGATCGACCTGCAACGGCGCCTTGCTCTTCACCATGCGCGACATGGTCGCCGGCGCCGGTTGGGGAGTGCTCGATGCCGCGGGTCGGCCGAAGTCTGCGTACTTCGCCGCAGCCCGTGCCAGCGCGCCTGTCGCTGTGTGGGTCACGGACGAAGGCCTCGACGGCGTCGCCGCGCACGTTGCCAACGATCGGCCGACACCGCTCGAGGCGGAGCTACGCGTGCGCCTGTTCGACCTCGCCGGTCACCAGCACTCCGAGGTGATCCGCCCGCTCGATCTGCCGGCCCACAGCTCGCGCACGCTGTCGGTCGACGCGGTGCTGGGCGGATTTCGCGACCTCACCTCTGCATACCGGTTCGGGCCGCAGGCGATCGACGTCGTGTCGGTCCAGCTGCTCGCGGCGGACGGCGTTGTGGGCGAAGCGACGTTCCTGCCCTCCGGCCATGCCCGTCCCCAGCTCCCCGACGTCGGTCTGGAGGCAGAAGCCGTGCGCGTCGTCGGCGATGCCATCGACGTACGCGTCCGGACGAACCACTTCGCTCAGTACGTCTCGATCGACGCGACAGGCCACGACGCCGACCAGAGCTGGTTCCACCTCGCCCCGGGCGACGAGCGCACCGTGCGGCTCTCGCCGCGCGCCGGCGCCCGGTCCACCTCGCCAACGATCATCGACGTCGGGGCCCTCAACTCGCTCGCCCGCACCTCGGCGCGCGTGCGCGACTGAGCGCACGCCTCGTCGCTGGACTCAGCGCCTCGCTGCGGCATCGACCGCGCCGAGACAGCCCTGGGCGAACCGGTCGAGTCCCCAACCCTCGATGTGCTGTCGCCCCGCAGCGGCGATGCGCCGGCGGGTCGTCTCGTCGGTGGTGATCCGTTCCAGTGCGCCGGTCAGCGCGGCCGCGTCGTTGCTGGGGAACACGAGCGCGGTCTCGTCGTCCAGGCACAGGTCGGGCACGCACCCCACCGCGTCGGACACGATGACGCAGGTGCCGCTGCTCATCGCCTCGTTGACGACGAGGCCCCATTCCTCGGAATCGCTGGCGAGCACGAACGCATCGGCCAGGCCCATCAGCTCGGGTGTCTCGGTGTAGCTCGCGTACGGCCGGAACAGCACGCTGGCCGGACCGCACTCGGCGGTGTCGCCGTGGTGGCGATCGACGGTGGGCACACCCAACTCGCGGCACCGCTCGACGAGCGCGGCGAGCTCCTCACCCTCGCCGACCACGACGAGTGCGGGCGTCGCGACCCCGAGCCGGTCGCGCAGCGCGGCATAGGCGGTGATCACGAGACCGAGGTTCTTCTTGGCCACCAACCGACCGAGGCTGAGGATGTACCGGTCCGGGAGGCCGTAGTGAGCCGTCCGTTCTGCCCGCCCGGCGCGTGCGGCCTCTGCACCGGCGATGAAGTGCGCGTTGTCGACCACGTCGTAGCCGGTGAAGATCTTCGTGCCGTCGAGCCCGAGGCCCTCGAAGAACTCGCGCTGAAGCGTGCCGGCCACGAAGCCGGCCGCGAAGCGGCGCACGACGAATGCCTTGAACGCCATCCGGTACGTGCCCGCGGCCGAGGTTGCCGCGTGGGTGTCGTTCATCATCACCGTGCGCGATCGCAACGCCCGCGCGAACACGTTGATCATCAACGACCAGTGCCAGTACGACGGCAACAGCACCACGCCGGGGCGGCGTCGGACGAGGAGCGGGACGACGGTGCGCAGCGTGCGCACAGGACGGAACTGCATCTCGGGCGGCTCGAGACCCATGTCGTGCACGCCGTCGACGGCCGCCGTGCTCCACGAGTAGATCCCGCTGCTGGAGTACATCTGCACGCCTTCGAGCTGCCAGCCCGCCTCGGCCAGACGCGTCCGCGCCGCCGCGAAGCGGGCGTGGTGGTACGGGCCCCAGTTGCCCCACACGATGAAGACCCGTCTCGCCGCCCGTCGTGCCATCAGGTGGGCACGTTCACGATGGAGCGGCCGCGATGTCGCGGTTGGCCAGCCACATCCGACGCGTCGACACACCGAACACGATCAGGGCCGTGCCATTGCAGATGCCCTCGACGAACGGAACGGCGGTGTTGCCCATGTGCGATGCCAGCAGCGCGATCGAGGTCAGGCTGCCCACCGCGAGCGCCATCATCGTCCACGCGACGCGCCGCTGCATGCCGCGCGATTGCAGGAGGACCGACAGCGGTTGGATGATCAGCTCCGGCACCGAGACGATGACGAGGAGGCGCAGGACGTGCGCGGCCGGGACGTATTCGGCACCGAGCAGCGTGCGGATCAGGAACGGCGCGAGCGCGATGACTGCCGCCCCGACGGCGCTGCCCACCGCGAACACCAGCACGAGCGTGCGCAGCATCTTGATCGCGAGGCGGTCGGTGAGTGCCGCGGCGAGTGACGGGAACAGGAACCCCGAGTACGCGACGGCGAGGAGGCTGATCGGCTGGGTCCACTTCTGGACGGCGCCCAGCGAGCCGGCTTGCTCGGCGCTGGAGGTGCGCTCGACGATCAGCAGCACGAAGCCCTGGAGCACCGCCGCCAGACTGGCGAACCCGAAGCTGACCGAACCCGTCCAGGGGTTGGTGCGCTTGGAGGGCGACCACGGGACGGTCATCGTGGCCATCGTCCATGCGCCGATGCCGCCGCAGATGACCCAACTGCTGTACGACGCCACGGCGGCGGCCGTGAGGAGGTGCCGACCGGGCGCGACGATGACGGTGACCAACGTGAGGACGTTGCCGGCTGCGACCATCCACTCCGCACTGACCGGGGACTTGATCGCACGAACCGCGCCGAGCACACCGTGGGCGATCGCCCAGGTCATCGCCTGTCCGCACAGGGCGATCACACAGAGTCGGGGCAGGCGGTCGTCCGCGTACGCCAAGGCCGCTGCGGCCAGGAGGAGGACGACCGGCAGCTGCAACAGCATCCGCCGGGTGAGCCACGGGATGACCCGGCGGGTGTCGAGTCCTTTGGCGAGGTCGATGGTGAGCCGCGAGCTGGAGCCGAAGTCGATGATCCCGCCGACTGCGATCGTGACGCCGTACAACGCGACGAACGCACCGAACTCGCTCGGCGACGTACGTCGGGCGAGCACCAGCATCGCCAGACCCGTCGCTGCCTGCCCGGCGATCAGTGCCGAGCCCGTTCCCAACGTCCCGAAAGCGGAACGACGCCAACCGGATCGACGCGCCGGGGTAGTGGACACCCCGTCGACGAGATCGATCGTGACCTCGGACTGCATTGCGAAATTGTACAGAGAGGGCTGCGCCGGGTCGGTGAACCTTGACGCTTCCCTGACGAACGTTCGGAGGCAACAGCTGATCGGCGGAGCGTCGCGTGCTGACGCCACCCGGGCCCGCGTCGAAGCAGTGCTCTGCGAGGCCGCTGGTCGCCTGCAGTGAGTTGACGTCGCACCACGGTCGCGCGTGCACGTTCACGCAGCCTTGGTCTGGCTCGTGGGTCCGCGGGCGGGGAGTGGCATGGTTCTGCCGTCGGGGAGTGTGATGGAGAGGTTGTTGGCGTCGCCGTGGAGGTGGACGTCGGGGCGGTGTCGTACACGCACCACAAGACCAGCAAGTGGAGATCGGTTGGACCGTTCTGGGCAGTCCATTCGTGGATGTGGTCGACTTGGCACCAGTCGGCGGGCATCTGGCAGCCCTGGAACCGGCAGCCACCGTCGCGGGCCAGCAGGGCTTTGAACTGTGCGTCGGACGCGAGGCGTTGCGACCGTCCCAAGTCGAGTGGTACCGAGTTGGAGGTCAGCAACCGGACGAGGTTGGCGTTGGTGCACATCTGGCGGACGATCTCTGTCGGGATGATCTGTCCGGTCGACGAACGCCCGGCACCTGGCACACGGCCTTCCAACACGTCGATGTCGATCGTGACGACCACGGTCGGCCGTTCGCGTCCACCGCGTACCTGACCTTTGGCGTAGGCATCAGCCAACATCACCAGGGCGTCGGCGTTCTTCTGCTCACGGGTGCGGTCGTCACCTGCCAATGGTTTGCCGGTGATCGCCCGCAACGCGTTCTCCACGGTCATCGCGTCCGACGTGGTGAGTTGTCCGTCGA
>JAOBWO010000419.1 GCA_025463415.1 Acidimicrobiales bacterium
AGGAGCTCGACGGCGGCGTCGGCGATGACGGTGCCGGGTGGGAAGATCGCGGAGGCACCGGCGGCGCGCAGCTCGTCGAAGTCCTGCGGTGGGATGACCCCACCGGCGACGATCATGATGTCCGGGCGACCTCGGGCGGCCAGCTCGTCGCGCAGCTGCGGCACGAGCGTGAGGTGTCCCGCGGCCAGCGACGAGGCGCCGACGATGTGCACGTCGGCCTCGATCGCCTGCTGGGCCACCTCGGCCGGGGTCTGGAACAGCGCACCGACATCGACGTCGAAGCCGAGGTCGGCGAACGCCGTGGCGATCACCTTCTGGCCACGGTCGTGGCCGTCCTGACCCATCTTCGCCACGAGGATGCGTGGGCGGCGGCCGTGATGCTCGGCGAACTCCGCGGTCAGCTCGCGGACCCTGGCCATCCCGCCCTCGCCCATCTCGCTGCGATACACGCCACTGAGCGTACGGATCGTCGCGGTGTGGCGGCCGAATGCGACCTCGAGCGCATCGCTGATCTCACCCACGGTCGCACCCGCACGTGCCGCGTCGACGGAGAGCTTGAGCAGGTTCTCGTCCAGCCCGCCCGTGCGCGTCCCGGCCAGGCCCGCGTGTGCAGCGGCGGTCAGCCGGCCGAGGGCTGCGTTGCATGCGTCGGTGTCGCGCTCCGCGCGTAGCTTCGCCAGCTTGGCGATCTGCTCGGCGCGAACTGCGGTGTTGTCGACCTTCAGCACGGCGATCGTCTCGGGGACGTCGAGCCGGTACTTGTTCACGCCGATCACGGGTTGGCGGCCGGAGTCGATCCGTGCCTGGGTCCGGGCCGCCGCTTCTTCGATGCGCAGCTTGGGGATGCCGGCCTCGATCGCCGCCGTCATCCCGCCGACGCGCTCGACCTCTTGGATGTGCTCCCATGCCTTCTCGGCGAGATCATGGGTGAGCCGCTCGATGTAGTACGAGCCGGCCCACGGATCGATCACCCGGCAGGTCCCGGACTCCTGCTGCAGGAACAGCTGGGTGTTGCGGGCGATGCGTGCGCTGAAGTCGGTGGGCAGCGCCAACGCCTCGTCGAGCGCGTTGGTGTGCAGCGATTGGGTGTGGCCCTGCGTCGCGGCCATCGCCTCCACACACGTGCGGATGACGTTGTTGTAGACGTCCTGCGCGGTGAGCGACCAGCCCGAGGTCTGCGAGTGGGTGCGCAGCGACAGCGACTTCGCGCTCTTCGGCTCGAAGCCCTTGACGAGCTTGGCCCACAGCAGGCGAGCGGCGCGCATCTTCGCGATCTCCATCGCGAAGTTCATGCCGATCGCCCAGAAGAACGACAGGCGCGGCGCGAACGCGTCCACGTCGAGTCCGCTCTCCAGGCCGGCGCGCAGGTACTCGATGCCGTCGGCCAACGTGTACGCCAGCTCGAGGTCGGCCGTCGCACCGGCCTCTTGCATGTGGTAGCCGGAGATCGAGATCGAGTTGTACTTCGGCATCTCCGTGGACGTGAACGTGAAGATGTCCGAGATGATCAACATCGACGCCTTGGGCGGATAGATGTAGGTGTTCCGGACCATGAACTCTTTGAGCACGTCGTTCTGGATCGTGCCCGCCAGCTTCGACGGCGGCACACCCTGCTCCTCGGCCGCGACGATGTACAGCGCCAGCACCGGCAGCACGGCGCCGTTCATCGTCATCGACACGCTCATCTCGTCGAGCGGGATGCCGTCGAAGAGCTGCCTCATGTCGAGGATCGAGTCGATCGCCACGCCGGCCATGCCCACGTCGCCGGCGACGCGTGGATGGTCACTGTCGTAACCGCGGTGCGTCGCGAGGTCGAACGCGACCGACAGGCCTTTCTGGCCGCCGGCCAGGTTGCGTCGGTAGAACGCGTTGGACTCCGCAGCGGTGGAGAAGCCGGCGTACTGGCGCACCGTCCACGGCTGGTTCACGTACATCGTCGGGTAGGGGCCACGCACGAACGGGGCGAGCCCGGGATAGGTCTCGAGGAAGTCGATGCCCTCGAGATCGCCCTCACCGAACTGGGCGGCGACGGCGATCCCTTCCGGCGTCTCCCACACGAGTGAATCGTCCGGCGCGATCGTGGCTTCGGCCTGTGCGCTCCACTCGGCGTAGGTCGACGTCGGTGTGCCGTCGCCCAGCTCGATCTCGGCGAAGTCGGGGATGGTGCTCACGGGGCTCCTATCGCGTCGAGTGCCGTGCGGATCACGGCCACCACGTCGCCGCCTGCGGCGAGTTGCTCGTCGACACCGCTGGCGGCGAGGTCGTCGTCCATGCCCTTCGGTCGGCCGGCGAGGTACAGCCGGGCCGGCCTCGCGCTCGCCAGCTCCTTCGCCACCGCGACCGCCAGCTCTGCGTAGACCGCATCGCTGGAGCAGATGCACACCAGCGAGGCGCCGCTCTGCTCGTATGCGGCCCGGATGACGGCGGGGTCGGTGGTGCTCTCGCCGACGATGCCTTTGATGCCGCCGACCTCGAACAGGTTCTTGGCGAAGGTGACCCGGGCTGCGTTGACGGAGGTCGGCCCGAGTGCGGCGAGGAACACGGTGGGCCGTCCCGCATCGCCCGCTGCGAGTCGGTCGGCCCGGGCTCGCTGCTGCTCGATCCGTTCGGCGTAGCGCGAGGCGCGGAGCGGCGTGAACTCGGCGCCGGCGGGTGCTGTTGTTGCCGACGCCGACGCCGCGGCCGACGCTGGCGGGACCGGCTCGGCGATGTTCGGGAACTCGGTGACGCCCGTCAGCGCCATCTTGCGCTTGGCGATGGCGGTGTCGCGCTTGGCCCGGGTCGTGTCGATGTGCGCTTGAAGCAGGTCGGCGCGGATCGCGTCAACAACGCCACCCGCCCGCTCGATCTCCTGCATCAGCGACCACGCCGCATGCGCGAGCTGATCGGTGAGCTGCTCGACGTACCAGGAGCCGCCGGCCATGTCGATCACCTTGGAGAGGTTGCTCTCCTCGATGAGGACCACCTGGGTGTTCCGCGACATCCGCCGGCCGAGCTCTGAACCGCCGGGGCTGACGAGCTCGTCGTGGGGCGTGATCGTGACGGCATCGGCGCCACCGACGCCGGCTCCGAAGCACTCGACTGTGCCGCGCAGCATGTTGACCCAGATGTCGTACCGCGACGACG
>JAOBWO010000459.1 GCA_025463415.1 Acidimicrobiales bacterium
TACGGCATCGCGATGCACGGCGCCAAGGAAGTGCCGTTGAACCCCGCGTCGCACGGTTGCATCCGGATGAACGAGAAGATCTCCTCGACGTTACAGAACTACGTGCACATCCACGACCGGGTGTACGTGTGGGGCCAGGACGGCAAGGAGCCCGAGCAGTACACCAAGCGCCAGAGCACCCCCGTGTTCAACTATCCGGATCCGGACGCGACCACCACGACCGAGACACCCACCACGGAGACCGCCACGACGGCGAAGGTCACCACGACCACCGCGAAGCCCGGCTCGACCACCGCGACGACGACCAAGACCACGCCGACCACCGCAGCACCGACCGCGACGACGACGAAGACGACGCCCACCACCCAGGCGCCGGTGACCCCGACGACGGCAGCGGCACCCCCGCCCACGACGGCAGCTCCCACACCCCCCACTACGGCCGATCCGTCGCCGCCGATCACGCTCAAGCAGTGAGCACCGTGTCACCATGGGTGGCATGAGCACGCAGGGCTATGACGAGTTCGGACTCTTCCACGAGAACGTGTCCGAGTTCGGTCTCACGGTCGGGGAGGCACCGACCGTCAGCCGCGTCGAGACGGTGCTGCCGCTGGATCCGAACGGTCGCAGCGTCAGTGCGTTGCTGTGGGGCAAGTCCGAACCGCAGTTGGTGCTGGTCCACGGTGGCGCTCAGAACGCGCACACGTGGGACACCGTCGCGTTGGCACTCGGTGTGCCGCTGTTGGCGATCGATCTGCCCGGCCACGGACATTCGGGTTGGCGTGAAGACGGCGCGTACACCCCACCCAACCTGGCCGAGGATGTCGCGGAGGTTGTGCGCCGGCACGCTCCGAACGCCAAGGCCGTGGTCGGGATGTCGCTCGGCGGGCTCACCAGCCTGGAGCTGGCGCACCTGCACCCAGACCTCGTCCGTCAGCTGGTGCTGATCGACATCACACCGGGCGTCAACCAGCAGAAGGCCAAGGCCGTCATCGACTTCGTCGACGGCCCGCAGACCTTCCCCAGCTTCGACGAGCTGCTCGCCCGCACGAAGGAGCACAACCCGAGCCGCAGCGAACCCTCGCTGCGCCGCGGCATCCTCCACAACGCCCATCAGACGGGTGACGGTTCGTGGCAGTGGAACTACGACCGCCGCGGGCACGCCCGCTCCGGCGACGCGGCTGCGGAACCGACGCCGGACGTCGCGGCGGCGTTCTCGCCGCTGTGGGATCACCTCGGCGGGCTGCAGTGCCCGGTGACGCTGGTGCGGGGTTCGCTCTCGCCGGTGGTCGACGACGACGACGTGGCCGAGGCCACCCGTCGCCTGCCGCACATCCGCGTCGATGTCGTCGAGGGCGCCGGGCACAGCATCCAGGGCGACCGGCCCGTGGAGCTGGCCGCCCTGCTGCGCGAGATCGTCCTCTAGCTCAGCAGCGCCGGCTCAGCCGCCGCTGATCCGCTTGTTGCACTCGTCGATACCGCCGATGACGCCGGCCCGGAAGTTGTCGATCGTCTCGAACGCGCTGCCCATCGCGTCGCCGATCGGGGCGTCACTCAACAGCGCTGTCTCGACGGCCTCATCGAGGTCGCCCGGTGAGATGTAGAGGCGGGTGTCGTCGGTGGTGCCATCCGTCGGCGGGATCGTGTCGTGGGTCCAGGCCCCGGTCAGGCACACGTCGATCAGCGTGCGGTTCGAGCCGGTGAGGTTGCTGCCGAGCTGGGTCTGCACGGCCTCGCTCCACGCGTTGCTGATGAGGTAGCCGACGGAGAAGTCGCCGAACTTCTTGTACAGGGTCTTCGCGTAGGCCTCGTCGAAGAAGATCTCGTTCGTGCTCGGGCAGTAGACCGCGTGGAACGGGAAGTCCGAGTCGCTCAACCCGTCGCACGTGGGGAACGGCCCGCTGTGCGGGAAGGGCGTGATGCTGGGCGACTTGAACGTGGCGACGCCGGCAGTCCAGAAGCGGGTGAGGTCGGTCTCGACCTGGGGCAGGATGTCGGCATAGGGGAGGTTGCCGCCGCTCTGGAACTCCTGCTCGGTGGTGAAGGGCAGGTCGATCAACGGCAGCGGGGTGGTCTCCATGTCCTTGCACGCCTGTGCGCCGCCCTTGAAGCCGTTCTCGAAGGCGCCGACGCGGTCGAACGCCGAGCCGTGCGCGTCGCCCTGTGTGACGTCTTCGCCCAGCGAGGGGTCCTTGACCGCCACCATCGCGGAGAGGCCGGCCTTGATGTCGTCGTCACCGAACGTCAGCCGGCTGGACTCGCCTCGTGCGACGTGAGCGGTCCATGCGCCGGCGAAGCAGTCGGCCTGCTGTTCGAAGTAGACCGTCGGGGTGTCGGGCGAGAGGTTGCCGTTGCGGGCCTGGATGCCGTGGCCGAACTCGTGCGCGAAGACGACACCCACGGCGCTGTTGCCGAAGGCCTTCGTGAGCGACGGGATGAGGTCGGCGTCGTCGTAGGCGATGTAGTCGCCCTGGCCGCAGTAGAACGCGTTGCCCTGGGCCGGGTACGCCTCGGACGGATCCGTCGGGCAGCCCTCGGGGATCTGGCCCGTGCGCCCTGGGTAGCTGGCCCAGATCCCGCCGGCGAGCTCGACGTACGGCGTGCCGTAGACCTGCGGATAGGTCTCGCGCCAGTAGTCCTGGATGTCGGCCAAGGATGCCTGCAGGAAGTCGTCGTACGGCTGAGGTGTCTTGCCGGCGCCGAAGTCGATCTTCGCGTCGTTGGGGTTGTCGACCACGCTCGACGGCGGCGGTGTCGTGCCGTTGACGTCAGGCATCGAGACATCGGTGCTGTCACTGCCCGTGTCGACGGTGACCGTGTCGACCGTCGTCTCGACTGTCGTGTCCACCGTCGTGTCCGAGGTGCTCGCGGTGTCGGTGCTGTCGGTGGCCTGGGTGCTTCCGGTGTTGGACTTGGCGGCGCTGAGCCCCGGGCTGGAAGAACCGCAGGCGGACAGGATGAGGCAGCCGGCTGCCGAGAGCACGAGGAGCTTGCGACGCATGGCGGGATCCTATTCCAGGTTGCGCATCTCTGCGATCTCTCCCTGCTGGTTCGAGACCATCGATGCCGCCAGGGCCACGACTTCACTCGTGGCCGCATGCTCCTGCGCGTACTGAGCCATGTGGATGCCGCCCTCGTGATGGGCGATCATCAGTTGCAGGTACAGCGCGTCGGCGTCCGCGCCGGTGGCCGCAGTGAGACGATCGAGGTCGGCGGCGGAGGCGAGCCCGGGCATGCGGTCCTGAGGCACCGGCTCGTTCATCCAGCCCATCGCGTCCTGGTCGTCGTCTCGGGCTTCCTGCTGGCCGTACTGGCGCAGGAGCTGGATCATCTTGCCGCTCTCGACCGCCTGACCGAACGCGATCTCGCGGGCGATCAGCCCGATCGTCGGGTCGGTACCGGACTTGGAGATGAAGGTGAGGCTCATCTCGACCGCCTGCTCGTGATGGGTGCGCATGTCCCACAGGAAGCCGATGTCGACGCCGTTCGGATCCGGCGTCGCGTGCCGCTCACCGACGACGAAGCCGGCGCCCGCAGCGAGGACGAGCACACCGACCAACAGCAGGATCAGGTTGAGCGGGCGCTGCCACCACGGCACGACGATCTCGTCATCGACACCCTCCGTGTCGTCGGGCGCGGAAGTCTGCAGGTCGGTCACCGCTCCAGTTTCGCAGCCGCCCCACGGGCATCACACGTCACCTGTCACAATCAGAGCGTGACGACCCCGCCGCCGTCGAAGCCCGCCGCGTCACGCGTCCGGCCGATCCACGGCGTCGTGGCAGGCGCAGTGGTGGCGGGGTTGCTCGCCGCGTGCACGAGCGCCGGCCCGGCGGCCCCGACGCTCACCACCGCCGGCGACAAGTCCATCGGTCCGTCGGTCCCGACGACCGTGATCGCTCCGTTGCCGACATCGGGCACCGAGCAGTCCGGCACCGAACCCCTGGACGGGCCGTGGATGGTGGACACAGCGCGCTGCAGCGATCCCGCCGCTGCCGAGCGGCCGATCACCGGCTCGCTCACGATCGGATCGATCGCGCCCCAGACCGGTGGGTTGATCAGTGCGGTGTACGCGCCGTTGGTGAGCGGCTTCCAGGCCTACGTCGACCACGCCAACGCCGCCGGACTGCTGGGCGACCTGCAGCTGAAGGTGGTCGTCGCCGACGATCAGGGCGACCCGGCGCTGACCCCCGCAGCGATGGGCGGCTTGATCGCGGCCGGCGCCGACGTCGTCAGTGGCATCCTCGGTTCGGCCAACAACCTCGCCGTGCGCTCGCAGGCGAACGGTGCGTGCATCCCGCAGTTGATGTCCCTCGGCAACTCGTCGCTTCTCGGTGATGTGTCTGCCGCGCCGTGGACGATGATCGGGCTCGTGCCGGTCACCGTCGAGACCACGGTCTACGTCAGCTCGATCATGCGGCTGCAGGGTGAGCATGCGCGTGTGTCGATGTTGGTCTCCGACGACAACGACGGGCAGACCTTCGCGTCCTCGTTCAGCGCTGCGGCCTCGGACACCGATGTGCAGGTCGTCGGCCGCCAGGTCGTCGAGCCGAACGTGATCGAAGCGCCGACCAACCAGTTGTTGGCGATCGCCGCGGACGCGCCTGACGCGATCGTCGCCTCGCTCACCGGCGCGGCGTGCGCGACCTTCCTCATCGAGCTCGCCAACGTGCGTGCGTACTACCCGGACTGGCACCCCGCGGTCTACATGTCGGGCGGCTGTGCCGATCCTTCGATCCTGTCCCTCGCGGGTACGGCCGGCGACGGCGTCTACTCCTCGGCGAACCTGCTCGGTTCCGAGCCGACGTTCGACGCCGCGATGTCTGCGCTGGGGATCACCACCGGCCTCGCAGCAGCGGGCGAGGGTTGGACGGCAGCGGAGGTGACGGTGGCCATCCTCGTGCAGGCCCAGCACAGCGCGTCGGGCCTCAGCCGCGCCTCGATCATGGACGCCGCGCGGAACCTGTCGTTCACGCCATCGCTGGCCCGGCCGGGTGTGCACTTCACGACCAACGGCACGGAAGACGCCTTCCCCGCCGAGTCCCTGCAGGTGATCCAGTACCACGCCGCCGACCAGACGTTCTCCGACATCGGGCCGCTCGTGGCTCAGTTCGAGAGCTGACCGGTGACGGCGTCAGGACGCGCCGCGTCGTGTCCGATCCATGTGCACCCAGAGCAGGGCTGTCAACGAGAGCCCGTCACCGATCCGGCCGGCGGCGATCTCGTCGAGGATGAACGGCCATGAGACCCATTCGATCCGCTCCGACTCGCTGGGGTCGCTGGGGTCGCCGACGTGCGTGGCCGACGTCGTGCGGAACAGGTTGAACACGCCGTCGGCGGTGCCGTTGTACGGGAAGTAGCGGCCGATCGGTTCCAGCTCGCCCGGTCGCCAGCCGGTCTCTTCGAACGCCTCGCGTGCGGCTGCCTCGATCGGTGTCTCGCCTTCGTCGACCCGACCGGCGGGCACCTCCCAGCCCCACGTGTCGGTGGTGAACCGATGACGCCAGAGCAGCAGCACACCACGGTCGGCGACGTCGATCACCGTTCCGGATGCCTCCGCAGGCATCCGCACGACGTGGTGGTCGAAGCGTGGACCGCCGGGGATCTCGATGTCGGTGAGCGCGAGGCTGACCCACTCGCTCTCGTAGATCATCCGCTCGCCGTGGACGATCCACTTCATCGCGGATCACCCGCAAGCGCGACCGCCTCGCCTGCGGCGGTCGCCGGGAGCGAGGGGCGGGTGCGACGGAGCGAGTCGAGCGACACGATGAGGAGTCCGATCCAGACGAGCACGAACCCGACGACGCGGAGCGCGCTGAGGGTCTCGTGGTAGGCGAGCCAACCGAGCAGGAAGTTGATCGTGGGCACGATGTACTGCACGAGTGCCATCGTCGTCAGCGGTAGGCGTTGCGCCGCCACCGCGAACATCAGCAGGGGCAACGTGGTGACGACGCCGGTGAGCGCGATCAGCACCCAGTCCGTGGCTGACCCGGTGTGCACCGCGCTTGCCGAGCGGGTCGTCTCGAAGACCACGAGCGCCACCGCGGGGATGAATAGCACCATGGTCTCGGCGGTAAGGCTCTCGATCGCGCCGAGCGGCGACTGCTTCTTCGCGAAGGAGTACGTGACCCATGTCGCGGCGATGATCAACGACACCCACGGCAGGTTGCCGTAGCCGATCGTCAGGACGACGACGGCCGCCACCGCGAACACGAGTGCGATCTGCTGCGCGCGTCGCATCGTCTCGTGGAGCACCAGGACGCCGGCCACCATCAACCCGATCGGGGTGATGAAGTAGCCGAGCGCGGTCTCGATCACGCGACCGTGGACCACGGCCCACACGTAGGTGGTCCAGTTCGCGGTGAGCACGATCGATGCGAAGAGGATCCGGCGCAGGAGGGCTCGGTCGCGCAGCCGGGCCAGGATCGGCCGCAGTTTGCCGGTGGCTGCCGTGTAGATCCCCATCAACAATGCCGATGAGGTGATCCGGTAGCTGATCAGCTCGAACGCGTCGAAGTGCTCGAGGTGCTTCCAGTAGATGGTGACCAGGCCCCAGAAGAGGTAGGCCGCCGAGCCCCAGATCAGTCCGGAGCGACGGACCGCCACGGCATCGCTCGCGGGGTGGGTGCTCCCGTCGTCGCGCGTCACGGCCATGGTTCGTACAGTACGGCCAACCGGGCGCTGGTGCGGCTTCGATGGCAGACCGCGCATGCTCGCAGTGGCTAGCTTGACCGGATGTCGAAGCGGCGCACGTCCATGTTCCGACTCCTCGCGTGCGCCGGTGTCGGCGTCGCGCTGGCCAGCTCGTGCGGTTCCTCGGGCGGCGTGATGATCGCACGCAGCAACGCCACCGACGTGGTCGACACGACGTCGGACACGTCGGCGCCGGGCACATCTTCGCCGGACACGTCGTCGCCGGACAGCTCGTCGCCCGACAGCTCGTCGCCGGACACGTCGTCGCCGGACACGTCGTCGCCGGACACGGGGCCGCCGACGACGGACGGCCTGCCCACGCAGATGAACTTGCCGGGCACGGACATCCCGCTCGACGGGCCCTACCCGTTCGACCCGAACAAGCCGTCGCAGCCGTTCGATGGGTTGATGGTGGCCACGGTGCACGATCTGGAGGCGTTCTGGGCCGAGCAGATGCCGGCCGTGTTCAACAAGGAGTACGTGCCCCTGGCGGGTGGCGTGTTCCCGGCGTATCCGCAACGGACGGACTACCCACCGAACGGATGCATCAGCCAGTACTCCGACGTGGAGGACAACGGCTTCTACTGCCCCGAAGGTGACTACATCACGTGGGATGACGTCGGCTACGCAGCCGACGGCTACAAGGACCACGGATCCGGAGCGATCACCGGTTTGATGTCGCACGAGTGGGGGCACGCGATCCAGGAGCGCACGGGCGTGTTCGACATCGTGCCCGAGATCTCCACGCCGGTGGTCGAGCTGCAGGCCGACTGCTACAGCGGCGCGTGGTTCGCGCACATCGCGCGGGGCGAGAGCTCGCTGCTCAGCTTCACCGACGCCGACATCCGCAGCGGTCTGCTCGACACGGCGCTGTCCGCAGATCCCGTCGGCTCGTCGCCCACCGACGAGGAAGCACACGGTGCCGGGTTCGACCGGGTCGGCGCGTTCCAGGACGGCTTCAACCTCGGCGTCACCCAGTGCTCCGGCTATCCGGAGCACAACCCGCCGATCACCGAGTTCCCGTTCGACTCCAGCTACGACGGCGATCAGGATCCGGGCAACGCGCCGTACGACTCACTGGTGCTCGGCGAGGGCACGGTGATGGGGGACATCCCGACCGACCTCAACACGTACTGGACGCAGACGTTGCCCGATTCGTTCACTCCGTTGAGCGTGAGGCCGTTCACCGGTGAGCCGCCGGCGTGTGATGGCCTGACAGCGGATGCGATCAAGCAGACCTTGGCGGTCTTCTGCGCCAGCAGCGGAAGCGTGTTGGTCAACGACACCGCGGCACGCACGGCCGTCGATCGGATCGGCGACTTCGCCGCGGGCTATTTCCTGGCCGAGGCGTGGGCCGAGGCCGCGCAGATCTCCGTCGACAGCACGTTGAGCGGGGTCAAACGGGTGCTGTACGACGACTGCTTCGTCGGCGTGTGGGCGAAGAGCCTGCCCGTCGACGACAAGGGTCCCGACGATCGGTTGCTGGAGATCTCACCCGGCGACCTCGACGAAGCGATCGCCACCGCGATCCTCCTCGCCGACGACTCCGCCGACGTCGGCGTCAACGGCGACGCCTACCAGAAGGTCGACGCCTTCCGCCACGGCGCACTCGGCGGCATCTCCGGCTGCAACTCCTACTTCAGCTCCTAGCCCGCCGCCGTGCGACGCCGCCCCCGCCCGCGGCTGCCTGCCGGGCGACTGGACGCGTGATCGGCCCGCATCCGCGCCGATGTCGCGTCCGGTTTTCCGGCGGGGTCGGCGTCGGGCAGCCCGTCAGAGGAACAGGATCCCCACGACGATGAAGGCCGCGATGGGGATGCATGCCAGGGCGAAGCGGATCCACTGTGCTCGGTCCCAGCGAGCCGCGGTGCCCGGGTTGGCGCGGAGGTCGTCAGCTTCTCGCTGGGCGTCCGCACGGTTGTGTCCGCTGCCGGTGTTCATCATGTGGCGTCATGGTGGTGGAGATCGCGTCAGGCCGCAAGCGCCGGGGACTCGGATACCGGCGACTGGACGCGTGATCGGCCCACATCCGCGGCGATCGCGCATCCAGTTCTCGGGATTGCGGTGGTGTGAGCGCGTCAGCGGACGGCGGCGGCGGACTCGACCGTCCACCGCATCGCGGGTGGTTCCACCCGGGCGCCACGCGGGCCGCCATGCGCGTCGGTGAGGCCGATCGTCGCGACGAGCACACGGCCCGCGGCTTGCGCCGCGCTGACCAGACCGGTGTCGATCGCGTCGAGCATCAACTTGGCCCGGCAGAACATCGCGAACCTGCCGTCGGCGCCGACGTCTCCCCACGTGAGGTAGAGGAACCGCTCGCCGCGACGGCCGTGCACGGCAGGTCCGGCGAAGTCGAGACGACCATCGTCGGACTTCACGCGTACGTCGACGGTCCACGTCGCGTTCGGCGCGTCGGCGGGGACGAGCTGCTCGGGCACGTCGCGGATCTGGATGCCGACGTGCACGTTGTGGACGGGAACGGCGGCCACGCGGAACGTGCGTCCGGGGAGGTCGTGGCCGCGGATCACGATCTGCATCGGCGCGTCAGGCTTTCCGGCGATCAGCGAGGTGGACGTCGAGTGCGGCGAAGCTCTTCGCGAACGATTTCGTCGCCTGGCCGGCGATCACCCCGCGCAACGGCTTGGCCCACCACTTCGGCTGCGCCGCCATCCGGTAGGCGATGCGGATGCGACCCGGTTCCGGCTCGTCGAACGTGGCGCGCTCGACCAGCGACGTGAACATACTCATCCGCATCGCCGTGGCGGTGAAGGCCCAGAGCCGTTCGGGCTCCCACGCGATGAACCGCTCGTCGACGCGGAGCCCGTTGACCGCGATCGAACGCGTGGATCCGACACCGTCGAACACGGCGCTCGTCGCCTTGCAGCTGCGACATCTCTCGAACCAGATCGTCCAGCTCTCGTTGTCGACGAACGCGGCCCACACCTCCGCAGGCGTCGCGTGGACGAGTCCGTCGAAGTCGAAGATCCACGGTGCCCCGTCGGCGAACTCGAGATCGCGCTGGACCAACGTCGTCATTCGAGGCACGCTACTTGGCGGCTCCGGTCGGACGATCTGCCGTCACCTCGTGTCAGCGATGTCTCAGGCGCGCAGACCTCGGCCGATCACCAGCGGCAGATCGAGAGGGTGGATGGCCCCTGCCGCGGCCGCGCACACTGCGGGGATGGCGTGGACCATCCGACCGGCGGCGGTGGCGTTGCCGCCCTCGGCCGGGTTGCCCGTGCCGTCGTCGGCCTCGATGGTGACGCTGATCGACGGTCGGCCGCTGACGATGACGCGGTGGCACCCCAGCCGCCCGTTCGGTGCGCTGGGCAGGTCCGGCGACGTACCGGGCACCAGCCGGGTCACGTGTTCCATCACGATCCGCGGCCGGCCACCGACGATGCCCTGCACCTCGAACCGGAACGCACCCTGCGTGCCGGCCTCGAACGTGCCCATCCCCGGCACCTCCACCGTCTCCTCGAGCGCGAAGCGTTCGACCGTGGTGGTGATGTCGTCGACCACCACGCCCAGGCCGTCCGCGATGACGCGGATCATCCCGCCCCAGATGCCGAGCAACACGTTGTGGTCGAGCATGATCGGCAGCTCGTCCATGGGTTGACCGAAGCCGATCAGGTACCGCACCGCGTCGGGCGCGTGGTACGTCTCGTAGCAGAAGATCTCCTGGGCGCGTATCTCCTCGATCTCGCCGGCGACTCCCGAGAGCACGAGCGGCAGCAGGTCGAGTGCCCACCCCGGATCGATGCCGGTGACGAACACCGAGCTGTTCCCGGCTGCGCACGCGTCCGCGATCCGGCTGCGCAGCGGCTCGGGTGTGGTCGGCGGGTGCAGGAGGTCGTACAGCGCAGTAGTGACCACGTTGACGCCGGCGCGCAGGCACTGCTCGATGTCGGCGGTCGCGTCCTGTGGGCGGAAGTCGCCGGATGCGCAGTAGGCGACCGCATCGGGCATGCCCGCGAGCACCGCAGCTGCGTCGTCGGTCGCGATGATCCCCGTGGCGGCCACGCCCGCCAGAGCTCCGGCGTCGATGCCGACCTTGTTGGGGTTGCTGACGATCACCCCGACCAGTTCGAGATCACTCGACGCGAGCACAGCGCGGATGGCCGGCCTGCCCACGTTGCCCGTACCCCAGACGACCACCCGAGAGGCCATGGCTCCCCCTTTCGACGGTGGCACGATAGGACGCGCCGCATGTGCGCGGCCGTGTCAGGCGCGCAGGATGAGCAGGAACTGGCCGCCGACGCGTTCGACCTCGGTGGTCAGCCTGCTGCCCGGGCGCAGGCGCGTGACGCGGTCGCGCAACCAGTCGGCGGCCTCGTCGGCGTCGGCCTGTGACGGACAGCGGGCCATGACCTCACGGCCCATCTTGCGTTGCAGGCGGTCGACGCTGGTGATGATCGGCGCCGGGTCGACGACGAACAGGTGGTCCGGCCACGGGATCACTGCGGCGATCGCGCCCTTGCGCGTGTTGCACCCGCGATGGGCCAGCCGCTCCTGCAGGGCGTCGCCGCCGTGCTTGCTCTTGTCGTTCTTCTTGGCCTTGTCCGTGCCCAGGCTGTCGATGCTCGGCCCGCGGTCGTCGTTGACCGACATCGTCGGATCGACCGGCTGATCGCAGATCCAGCATCGCCATCCATCACGTTCACCGACATCGTCGAGCTTGCCCACGCGGGCACGCTACTGCTGATGACAATTGTCAGTGCCGATTCGGCCATCGGTGAGGACGGGAGCGCGCGCCGCATCGAGGCACTGCGGGTCGCTTGACGAGCGAGGACGGGTGTGACTGTGGCATCTTGACGACGTGAAGATCATCGTCGCCGCCACCCCCCAAGAAGCCGCAACGGACGCCGCGAACTGGATGTCTCGACGCATCCGTTCGGCGGTCCGGTTGCGCGGTGTCTGCCGTGTCGCCGTCAGCGGGGGAGGCACACCGGCACTGATGTTCGACGACCTCGCCGCGATGGATCTGCCGTGGTCTGCGGTGCACGTGTTCCAGGTCGACGAACGGGTCGCGCCTGACGGCGACAGTGACCGGAACGCCGGTCAGCTGGCGAGCCACCTCACCGACCGAGTGCCGATCCGCAAGGGCAACGTCCACATGATGCCGGTCACGGCGAAGTCGCTGACTCGCGCCTCGGCTGCGTACGCCGACAAGCTCGGCGACGCGCCGCTCGACATCGTCCACCTCGGCATCGGCGACGACGGCCACACCGCATCGTGGCCGCCCGGGGACCCGGTGATCGATGCCCCCGGACGAGTGGCGATGTGCGGGTTGTTCAACGGACGGATCCGGATGACGATGACGCCGACAGTCGTCAACGCCGCTCGAGCGCGGATGCTGCTCGTCGTGGGAGGGGCCAAGGCGGTGCCGCTGGCAGGTTGGGTGGTGCGCGGCGAGCCCTACCCCGTGGCCCGCGTGCGGCGCACGGACACGACGCTGTGCCTCGACACGACGGCCGCGTCGAAGCTGCCGGCAGCCCTGCGGATTGCCGCGCCGGGCAGGGGATAGGGTCGCCGGCGTGGACATCACCGTCACCTCCGCGTGGGCTGCGCTGCTGGCCCACCACAACGACTCTCCGCCCGCCCACCTGCGCGATCTCTTCGCGGAGGACCCCCAGCGCGCTGCCACGTTCACCCGGTCGGCGGCCGATCTGCGCGCGGACTTCTCCAAGCAGCGGATCACCCGGGAGACGCTGCAGCGTCTGATCGAGGTCGCCGTCGCCGCCGATGTCGAAGGCCGGCGGGACGCGATGTTCGCCGGCGAGAAGATCAACTCCACCGAGGACCGAGCCGTGTTGCACACCGCACTGCGCGCGCCGCGCGGCACGGTCGTCAACGTCTTCGACGACGACGGTCACGCCCACAACGTCGTGCCCGACGTGCACGAGACGCTGGACCGGATGGGTGCGTTCGCCGACCGGGTGCGCAGCGGGGAGTGGACGGGGCACACCGGGCAGCGGATCCGCACCATCGTCAACATCGGCATCGGTGGCAGCGATCTCGGGCCGGCGATGGCGTACCGCGGGCTGCACGCCTTCAAGCACCCCGAGCTCGAGTGCCGGTTCGTGTCGAACGTCGACGGTGCGGACATCTTCCAGAACACGCAAGACCTGGATCCGGCCACCACGTTGTTCGTGATCTCGTCGAAGACGTTCACCACGATCGAGACGCTCACCAACGCAGGGACCGCGCGCGACTGGTTGCTCGCTGGACTCGTCGGAGCCGGACAGCTGGGCGACACGGCTGCCGTCGCCAAGCACTTCGTCGCCGTGTCGACCAACGCCGAGAAGGTCGCAGCGTTCGGCATCGACACCGAGAACATGTTCGGCTTCTGGGACTGGGTCGGCGGCCGCTACTCCGTCGATTCAGCGATCGGTCTGTCGCTGATGCTCGCGATCGGGCCAGACGGCTTCGCCGAGTTCCTGGCCGGTTTCCACGCGATCGACGATCACTTCCGCACGGCGCCACTCACCGAGAACGTCCCGGTGTTGATGGGCATGATCGGCGTGTGGAACAGCAACGTCCTCGGTGCGCAGAGCCAGGGCGTCATGCCGTACGCGCACGAGCTCTCCCGCTTTCCTGCGTACCTGCAGCAGCTCGACATGGAGAGCAACGGCAAGGGCGTCCACCGCGACGGCACGCCGGTCTCGACGGACACCGGCTCCATCGTCTGGGGCGAACCGGGCACCAACGGCCAGCACGCCTTCTACCAACTGCTCCACCAGGGCACCCGCCTGGTGCCGGTCGACATGATCGGCTTCGCCGACCCGAACCACCCCTACCGCGATCATCACGATCTGCTGATGGCCAACCTGTTCGCCCAGACCGAGGCGCTAGCGTTCGGGAAGACCAAGGAGGAGGCCGAGGCCGAAGGCATCCCGTCCCACCAGGTCCCGCATCGTGTGTTCCCCGGCAACCGGCCGACCACCACGCTCCTCGCTCAGCGGTTGACGCCGCGCATCCTCGGCGAGCTGATCGCGCTCTACGAGCACAAGGTGTTCGTGCAGGGCTGCGTGTGGGACGTGAACAGCTTCGACCAGTGGGGCGTCGAGCTCGGCAAGGCGCTGGCGAACAAGATCACCCCGGAGCTGACGAGCTCTGATGCCCCGGCCGGCGCACACGACGGCTCCACCAACGCGCTCATCGACTGGTATCGCACCCAACGGGGTATGACGGACCCGGTTCAGTAGAGTTCGCGCCGGTTCGCGAGGCGGGGGTTTCGACATGGGGACGACACGAGGTGCCGGTGCACCTGACGACGGAGGCGCGCGCCGCGGCATGCGTCGTCCCGGTCCACAGCTGCTGCTGACGGAGGCGGCGCGATCCAGTGTCGAGTTCGGGACGATGGCGGCGATGCTGCCGCTGCTGCGCCGGGCGCCCCATGGCGACGGCCATCCGGTGCTCGTCCTTCCCGGCTTCATGGCCAGTGACAACTCCACCCGCACGCTGCGGTGGTACCTGCGCGACCTCGGCTACCACGCGCACGGCTGGCGGCTGGGCGTCAACGTCGGCCCGACCGACCGCATCCTCGACGGCATGGCCGCGCGCATCGAGTCGTTGCACGAACTGCACCGCGAGCCGATGAGCCTCATCGGCTGGAGCCTCGGCGGTGTGTACGCGCGCGAGATGGCTCGCCAGGTTCCCGACGCCGTACGTCAGGTGATCACCCTCGGCAGCCCGTTCGCGATGGACGATCGTGAGCAGTCGAACGCGCGGTCCGTCTACAACATGCTCGCCACGTTCCACAGCACCCGTGTCGATTCGTTCCGCGCTGCGGAGATGGAGCGGCTGCCCGTCCCGGTGCCGACAACGGCGATCTTCACCAAGGGCGACGGCATCGTGCCGTGGAGGTCGTGCATCGACGAACGCCACGGACAGGTCGATGGCGTGCAGACCGAGAACGTGCGCGTCGTCGGGAGCCACTGTGGTCTGGGGCACAACCCGCGGGCGCTCGCGGTGATCGCCGACCGGCTGGCGCAGCCGATCGGCCGC
>JAOBWO010000471.1 GCA_025463415.1 Acidimicrobiales bacterium
CGATTCCTGCCGAACCCGCACTGGATCGAAGCCCTGCGCCCGCTCACCGGACTCGACGAGCCGGTTCGCAGGTACGTGCTCGATCAACCCACGACCGGAGAGTTCCTGCAGCGGTTCGAGAACCTGCTGGAGCTCTTGGTGCCCGCGTACGCGACCGAGGGCAAGAGCTACCTGTCGCTCGCAATCGGTTGCACCGGCGGGCGCCACCGTTCGGTGGCGATCAGTGAGGAGCTCGCGGCGTGGCTGCGGCGCCATGGTCACCAGCCCCGGGTGACTCATCGCGACATCGGCCGCTGAGCCCCACACGATCTGTTCCCCCAGGTGCACCAGGCACTAGGGTCAGCGGGGCATTTCACTCCGCGACACATCTCTGTGAAAGGACGCGTCGAAGATGACGGTTCGGGTAGGCATCAACGGTTTTGGCCGGATCGGCCGCAACTTCTTCCGGGCCGCGAAGGCTCGGGGAGCTGACATCGACTTCGTCGCGGTGAACGACCTCGGCTCGCTGGAGCAGATGGCCCACCTCCTCAAGTACGACACCATCACCGGTGCGCTGCCGCAGCGCATCAAGGCCGACAAGGGCGGGATCACCGTCGACGGCGACACGCTCAAGGTGCTGCAGTACCGCAACCCCGCGGAGCTGCCTTGGGGTGACCTCGGCGTCGACGTCGTGATCGAGTCGACCGGCATCTTCACGGATCGCCCGAAGGCAGCGCTGCACCTCGACGGCGGCGCGCCGTACGTGATCGTCTCGGCGCCGTCGAACGGGGCCGACGCCACCTTCGTGATGGGTGTCAACCACACCGATTTCAACCCGGCTGCGCACAAGGTCATCTCCAACGCGAGCTGCACCACGAATTGCTTCGTGCCGATGATGAAGGTGCTCGACGATGCGTTCGGCATCGAGAACGGCCTGATGACCACCGTCCACGCGTACACCGGCGACCAGAGCCTCGTCGACGGACCGCACAGCGACCTCCGCCGGGCCCGTGCAGCCGCGGTCAACATCGTTCCCACCGGAACGGGCGCTGCCCGGGCCACCGCGCTGGTCATGGAGAGCATGAAGGGCAAGCTCGACGGCACGTCGCTGCGAGTGCCGATCCCGGTCGGCTCGATCACCGACTTCACCGGCAACCTGAAGACGTCGGCGTCGGTCGCCGAGATCAACGGGGCCTTCAAGGCTGCGGCATCGAAGGGACCGCTCAAGGGCATCCTCAAGTACAGCGAAGAGCCGCTCGTCTCCAGCGACATCGTCACCGACCCGCACAGCTGCATCTTCGATGCCGGCCTGACGATGAGCCTCGGCAACCTCGTCAAGATCCTCGGCTGGTACGACAACGAATGGGGCTACAGCAACCGTCTGCTCGACCTCACGCTCTACACGGCAAAGGTCGCGAAGAAGAGCGCGCCGAAGAAGCGCTGATGGCCGGGTCCGTGGAGATGGGCAGGATCCCGGTCCTGGACGATCTGGGCGACGTCAGCGGCAAGCGGGTGCTCGTCCGCACCGACTTCAACGTGCCGCTCGACGACGGCGAGATCTCCGACGACTTCCGCATCCGCGCTGCGCTGCCCACCATCAGCTGGCTCACCGAACGCGGCGCCTCTGTGGTGTGCGCCAGCCACCTCGGCAGGCCGAAGGGCAAGCCGGAACCGAAGTACAGCATGGCCCCCGTGCGCGAACGCCTGGCCGATCTTGCGCCCGGCGTCGACCTGATGGAGAACCTGCGCTTCCATCCCGGTGAGGAAGGCAACGATCCCGCGTTCGTGGCCAACCTGGTCGACGGCGTCGATGCGTACGTCAACGACGCGTTCGGCGCCGCCCATCGCTCCCACGCCTCCATCGTCGGCCCGCCGAAGACGCTGCCGTCGGCGATGGGCCTGCTGCTGCAGAAGGAGGTCGATGTCCTCCTCGGCATGCGCAACAACCCGAAGCACCCGTTCGTCGCGGTGCTCGGCGGGTCGAAGATCTCCGACAAGCTCGGCGTCGTCGAAGCGCTGCTCGGCATCGTCGATTCACTGGTGATCGGTGGGGCGATGTGCTTCACGTTCTTCATGGCGCAGGGCAAGCCCGTCGGCGCGTCGCTGTGCGAGCCGGACCAGGTGGAGACGTGCAAGCGCCTCCTCGCGTCGGGCAAGGCGATCCACCTCCCCGACGACATCACCGGTGTCGACGCGAACGGTGCATATGCAACCTTCGGCACCCGGCTGCCCGACGGCGCCAAAGGGTTCGACATCGGGCCTGGCTCGGCGGCGGCGTTCAGCGACATCATCATGGACGCCCGCACCGTGTTCTGGAACGGCCCGATGGGCATGTTCGAGGACGACCGCTTCGCGTCCGGCACGCGCACAGTCGCGCAGGCGATGGCGGACACGAGGGCCTTCACCGTCGTCGGCGGTGGGGACTCGGCGGCGGCGCTGGCGCAGTTCCGGCTCGACGACGAGGTCGACCACGTGTCCACCGGTGGAGGCGCATCGCTGGAGCTGCTGGAGCTCGGCGATCTGCCCGGGCTGCAGGCGTTGCGGGGAGCCCCGAATGCCGCGCAATGAACCGCCCGATCGCAGGACCAAGGAGGGCACTCGCCGGCCGATCATCTCCGCCAACTGGAAGATGCACAACAACCACTTCGAGGCGATCCAGAGCGTCCAGAAGCTGTCCTACCTGATCGGCAAGGACGACATCGCCGCGGTCGACGTGTGCATCCATCCGCCGTTCACCGACATCCGCAGCATCCAGACCCTGATCGAGGCTGACGAGCTCTACTACCTGCTCGGCGCGCAGAACTGCCATTGGGAGGACAAGGGCGCATACACCGGCGAGATCTCTCCGATCTTCCTCAACAAGCTCGGCGTGCAACTGGTGATCTGCGGCCACAGCGAGCGGCGTGAGCTGTTCGGCGAGACCGACGAGGTGGTCGCGAAGAAGGTGGCCGCCGTGCAGCAGCACGGGATGACGCCGATCCTCTGCGTGGGTGAGACGCTGGCCGAGCGCGAGGCGGGGGAGACCGAGTCCAAGGTGGTCGGCCAGGTCCGCGCCGCGCTCGCCGGCCGCAACGCGCAGCAGACCGCGGCGATGGTCATCGCCTACGAGCCGATCTGGGCGATCGGCACCGGCCGCACCGCAACGTCTGCCGATGCTCAGGCGGTCTGCGCGTCCATCCGCTCCTGCGTCACCGAGATCCACAACTCGACGACCGCCGAGTTGGTCCGCATCCAGTACGGCGGCTCGGTGAAGGCGGCGAACATCGCCGAGCTGATGAGCCAGCCCGACATCGACGGCGCGCTCGTCGGCGGGGCCAGCCTCGACCCCGACGAGTTCGCGCGGATCGTGCAGTACCGAAACCACTCCTGATGGTCGGGACACCTCGGGGCAAAACGGTTACCCGCGGGTAATTTCGAGACGCCACGGTCCGGAATGAACGTGCCAACTTTTCATAAAGCTGGAACACTTCCATTATTCACTTGACAGGACGAGTGCTAATGTCCTTCCAATCCGTATTGATCGGGGAGGACAATACGGGGCTCGTCGGGTGCGGTTCGCCGTGCGCCGTCGAGGTACTTCGGTAAGCAATCATCCTTCCCTCCCGACCCACTCAGGAGGCAAACACGTGAGCATCAACAGGCGCAGCAAATTCGCTGCTCTTGCGCTCGGTCTGACCCTTGTTGGTGCTGCGTGCA
>JAOBWO010000041.1 GCA_025463415.1 Acidimicrobiales bacterium
GTTGTCGATCAACGAGTGGTCGTGCAACCCGTTGATCATGGTTTCGAGGTCGATCACGATGATGATCTCGGCCCGATCAGCGGGCCAGAACGGCCCATCATTCACGCGCCCATCATCTCCAACACCGGGCGCAGCCGACGCCGGATCCCGACTCCCTGCAGCCGCAGCGATCCCACCGTTGATCAACGCGATCAGAGCGAGGGCGCGGAGATGGTCCTGTCGTCGCTCACCCGTCGGACAGGTCTCTGGTACCCCGGAGTGGAACAGGGCTTCGACCGCTGCTTCGATCCTGCCCGCGAGCAGCAGGCCGGTCTCCGGGTCGAACTCGCCGCGCAGGCGCAGCATCCCGGTGAGCGGATCAGTCGACCACCACAACCCGTTCGCCATCTTCTGCTTCCACAACCGCTCCACACCCTCAGATCTGTCGAGGCGGGCGATCTCGTGGCGCAGGAACCGGTCGAACTGCTCCGGCGTCAACGAAGCCGCCACCGACGCAAGCCGTGCCCCGTCGGCGGCGAGGCGTTCCCGGTCCGCCGGCGACAACCGGCCCAACGCTGCGCTCAACACGTCGACATGATCACCCGACACCCGTCCCGCACCCAACGCGGTCTCGACCTCAGGGACCGCACCCATTGTCGATGCCCGCTTCGACGAACGATCCGCACCCCGCCGTGACGACTTCGCTGCGGCGGCGACATCGGCGTCGGGGAACATCGACGGACACTCCTCAGCGAGTGAGTTCAGCCGGCGAGTCAACTGTGCGTGGCGAACATCCTTCCAACCCTGCAACCGGCCCAACACGGCAAGCTCGACCTGCACCCCCGAACGATCCAGCGTCTCGACATCGACAGACGCGCACCCGAGGACCTCCCCGAACAACACCCCCAGATCGACCGGTTCCGCAACCATGCCCCCATCATGAACAAGGGGTGCTACACAGTTCCGCGTACCCCGTGAGCAGGGGAGGCTCAGCCAACTCCGCGGGCGCGCACGCCGATCGGAGCAATCAGGCGGTACCCGGCGCTGTGGCGCTCGTCCTCGGATTCGCCACCCCAGAACCCGTACTCGTGGTTGTCACGGGCGTACAGCTGACACATCGAGTTGACCCGGCAGCTCGAGCACACCGACCGGGCCATCGCCTCGCGGCGATCGCGCGCCTGCGGCCGCTCTGCAGGCGCCGGGAAGAACAGGTTCGTCAAACCCTTGCACGCCGCTTCGCCCATCCACCGGTCGTCCGTCGCTTCGCGATGGAACATGATCTCAACAGCAGCCATGGTGCCCCCTTCGACCCCAGAAGTTCCGTGCCTCGCAGACCCCCGCGGGCAACGAGATCGATCATAAGGAGGCGAGATCGCGGAGTCAATTGTACGGTGCAAGAAATTTAATGTTTTGCATTGATCTTCCCGCCATTGACTTCTGACGCAACGTCAGAAATGTTGCGTCCCAGCTCACAGCCCATGTCGGGCGAGATCACCCGATCAGGTGATCTCGGACGCCTGCCGCGAACTGATCCACGTCGTCAGCCGTGGTGTCCCACGCCGTCATCCAGCGCACCTGGTGGCTCGCCACGTGCCAATCCCAGAAGAAGCACCACTCCTGGAGTGGCCGGATCGCCACCGCGGGAAGATGCGGGAACACGCTGTTGACCACGGGTGCGGTGTCGTGGACGACGCCGGGGATGTCGCTGGTGCGCTCGTACAGCCGCATCGCCATCTCGTTGGCGCCGGCCGCGAGGTCGAGCCAGAGGTCGTCGTGAAGCAGGGCATTCAACTGGGCGGCGACGAAGCGCATCTTCGACGGCAGCTGGGTGGTCTGCTTGCGGACGAACGGCGCCACCATCGCGGCACGCGTGTCGAGGCAGACGACCGCCTCGCCGTACATCATCCCGTTCTTCGTCGCACCGAAGGACAGCACGTCGACGCCGGCATCGACGGTCATTGCTCTCAGAGCGGCCACCGAGCGCCCGCTCGCAGCGACCGCGTTGGCGAGGCGAGCGCCGTCGAGGTGCACGGACATGCCGTGGCGATGCGCCGTCTCGCAGAGTGCAGCGATCTCGTCGGCGGAGTAGATGGTGCCGATCTCCGTGCTCTGGGTCAGGCTCACGACACCGGGCTGGGCATGGTGCATGTCGCCGAGCGCGTGCGCCTGCTCATCGATCTGCTCGGGCACGAGCTTGCCGTCGGGGCAGTCGAGATCGATCAGCTTCGCGCCGAGGATCCGCTCCGGCGCGCCCGTTTCGTCGACGTTGATGTGTGCCCAATTGGTGCAGATCACGGCCTGCGCAGGACCGAGCAGCGATGCGAGTGCGACAACGTTCGCGCCGGTTCCGTTCCAGACGAGCACGGTCGTCGCGTGCGGCCCGAACAGGTCACGCATGCGTGCGCTCGTCTCTTCCGTCCAGCGGTCGTCGCCGTATGCGAGCGCGTGACCCTCGTTGGCATCCTGCAGCGCCGCCATCACAGCGGGGTGTGCACCGGCCGCGTTGTCGCTCGCGAACGCCCGGGCCGGAGGAGGCAACGTCGTCATCGGGCCAGTATGGCTCCGACGGCGCTCACTCCCCGAAGACGGTGGTGATGACCCGACCGGTGCGCTCGCCGTCACTGGCGGCGAGATCGTCGACCACGAACGCGCGCTGCAGCCAGCGGTCGGTCCCGTCGAAGCGCGCGGCGAACGGGCTGCGGCCGTGGACGACCATGCTGTTGTCGATGATCAGCAGGTCACCGGGCGCGAGCACGACGGAGGTGTGGTGCTGGCTGAGCGCGAAGCCGAGGTCGCTGAGCACATCCTCTGCCTCCTCGTCGATGCCGACCATGAGGTCCTGGTCGAAGACCATCCGTGGGTCCGAACGGCTGCCCGTGAGCACGGCGATCGGCGGGCCGAGCACGTTGTCACGGCCGTGGAGGTAGCTCTCGTCCACCGCACACCGGAAGCGTGGCTGGAAGAGCACCTCGAGCACATCGGGATCGAGGTACGGGAGCGATGCCTGGATCGAGGCGATCGTCGTCTTGGCCTGCGGATCTCCGCGCAGGCAGAACAGCAGGAGGTAGCGCGGCCGATGGGGATGGAACGCCGCCTCGGTGTGGAACATCAGGTTCACGCCTGACGACGTGGATGTCTGCTTGCTCGCCGCGGCGCGAACCGGAACGATGTTCTGGACGACGTCGCCTCCGTGCTCGGGAAGGTACCCGACCGGCTCGCCCAACGCGGCCGCCATCGTCAACAGGCGGAGCTCGGTGGCATCCGACTTGTCCGTCGGCGCTGTCGGCTCGAGCGGCGTCGGCGGGAGATCTCCGACCGGCAGACCTTGCAATAGCAGGCAGCCCGCCGGGGGAGGAGAACCTCGAAAGGCTTCCAGCTGAGCACGGATGCTGCGCGGCAGCTGCACGGCCAGCTCTTGGGCCCGGGCGACCAGATCCACGTCGGATGCAGCGTTGGAACACATGTTCCAGAGCTTACCAGAAACGGAGTGTTCACGCCATCACCTGTGTGGCGCTCCGCCGAATCGGCCACTGGGTCGGCCGAGGCCACTCCGCTACGCTCGCGCCATGCAGGTCGCCGCACGGATCACCGAGGTGGGGAGTCAGTTGACCACCGCCGAGCGACGCGTCGCCGAGATCGTGCTGGAGCGTCCCGAGCTGGTCGCGTTCGGCACCGTCGCCGAGCTGGCCGAGGCAGCGCAGGCCGGGGCGGCGACCGTTGTCCGACTCGCCGCCAAGCTCGGCTTCGAAGGTTTCACGGCGCTCCAGGCTGCCGTACAGAACGAGCTGTCCAACCAGCTCAGGCCGGCCGCCGTACGCATCCGCGAGGCCCGCGGAGGCGTCGCCGTGCAGCGCCACCTCGAACGGGAGTTGGACAACGTGCAGTCGACGCTGCTGGCGATCGACGAGCAGTCCGTCCACGAGGCGATCGCCAAGCTGTGCGCGCTCGACCATTCCGTCCTCGTCCTCAGCGGTGATGCCTCCGCCGGCGTGAGCCTGCAGTTCGTCGGTGATCTGCTCGCACTCCGACCGGGGGTCGAGCTGCTCACCGGGAACGAAGTCGCGGTCAGCCGTCGGCTCTCCCAGGTCGAGCCCGGCGATGCGATCATCGCGATCGACCTTCGCCGGTACGACCGCTGGGTCGTCAAAGCGGCCAAGGAGGCCAAGCGCAGGGGAGCGTGGCTGCTCGCCTTGACCGACAGCGCGCTGTCGCCGCTCGCCGGCCTGGCCGACAGCTCGATGGTGCTCAATGCCGGCGGAGTCGGGCCGTTCGACAGCCACGTCGGCACGTTGGCCTTGCTCAACGTGCTGGTCGCAGCTGCGGCCGAGGAGCTCCGCGACCTCGCCACCGAACGCCTCGGTCGCGCCGAGTCGGCATGGAGCGTCGACGGTCAACTCGTCGATCGCTGACCGCGCCGGCGAGCGCCGGTACGGTTCCGTCATGACGAAAGTAGACGTGGTCGCGGACGCAGCAGGGGAGCGGATGCCGCGCTGTCGATGGTGCCGGCGAGTGCTGCCACCGTCGGCGAAGACGGGCCGCAAACGTCAGTTCTGCCGGCAGGCGTGTCGCCAGTGGGACTGGGTGGCTCGTCAGCGCGCGCTCGAGCTGGAGCTGAGCGAAACGGACCTGGTCGTGGCGCGATCGGAGCTCGACGCGCTGCGCGATGACCTGTACGTGTTGGCCTGCGCAGTTGACGACGCCCGACGCGATCTCGCTGCCCCGGGCAAGCGCAGCGAGCGCGAGTTGCGCGAACTGCTGAACTGGTTGCTCGATGCCGCCGAGCCGCTGCACGACCGCGAGATCGCTCGGCCTATGGTGCCCACATGAAGTTCGGCTTGGGGTTCGCCAACACTGGGATGGGTTCATCGGCAGCGGGGGCACGCGACCTCGCCACGCGAGCAGAGCGGCTCGGCTTCGAATCGCTCTGGACCGTCGAGCACGTGCTCGTGCCGAGCGGCTACGAGTCGAAGTACCCGTACGACCCGAGCGGCAAGATGGCCGGCGGGGCAGAGGCCTTCGATCTTCCGGATCCGCTGATCTGGCTCGCCTTCGTCGCTGCCGCGACGGAGCAGATCAGGCTCGCCACGGGCATCTTGATCCTGCCCCAGCGCAACCCGGCGATCACGGCCAAGGAGGTCGCCAGCCTCGATGCGCTCAGCGGGGGCCGAGTGGTGCTCGGCGTCGGCGTCGGGTGGCTCGAGGAAGAGTTCAACGCACTGGGCGTCCCGTTCCAGGATCGCGGCCGCCGTCACGACGACTACGTCGAGGCGATGCGTGCGCTCTGGAAGGGCGACAAGGCATCGGTGCACAACACCTACGCATCCTTCGACGACTGCATCTCGCTTCCCCGTCCGGTCAACGGCACGGTTCCGATCGTCGTCGGTGGACACACCAAGCGCGCCGCTCAGCGCGCAGCGAGGCTCGGGGACGGCTTCTTCCCCGGCACCGGTGGCGCCGACGACCTCCAGGTGATGTTCGACGCGATGCGCGCCGAATGCGCCGCCATCGGCCGTGACCCGGCCGAGATCGAGTTGTCCGCCGGCGGTGGCGGACGCAACATGGACGAGATGTGCTCGGGCATCGAAGCGATGCAGGCGCTGGGCGTCACCCGAATCCTGCTGGCACCGATGCGCGGCGACAAGCTCGATGCGATGGCGGCGGTCCTGCAGGACCGTTTCGGCATGACGATGTGATCAGATCGGTGCGCGGCGCCGATCTGCCCGGTGCCTGGTGTATCCGTGCCGTTTCGTCATGACGAAACGAGGTGCCCATCGACCAGAGCGAGGAGTGGTCCAGCGTCGAACTCGATCGGTGACGATCGTCCGCTCCTGGCGTGTTCAGCCCGCAGCCGGGATGTTTGTGTGAGCGAAAGCTCTGACGCACGCGATTTCCCTCACACACGCCAGAGCCTCCGACGCGAATCGCATCACGGGACGTCGGACAGCACCGCCGAGTCGATCAGAGCACCTCGGCAGTGTGATCGGCCAAGACACTTACCCTGACTTGGCGTTTCCCGAAAACGCCCATAATCATCGTTATGTCAACTCTGGAATCGGAGTCTGTCGTGTCCGTGCGGTATGCGGACCGGCGTTCTCCCCCGCCGTGCTCGGCGGGAGTGAGTCAACGTCCAGCTGGCGGCGACTCCGAAAGCGACGATGTGTCGGCGCACTGTCGGAGCGACGGTGCACTCGGAGACGTCGTCGTGATCCGCACCGTCAGGTCACCAACCGATATCGACCCCACCCATCGTGCGTCCCCATCGATACGCATTCCGTGAGCGATGTAGTCCTCATCATCGACCGTCACTGCCCGATCATCTGGAATCACCCCGACCGTGTACGGAAGCTTCAGCTCGCCCTGTCCCCCGAGGACGTACCGCCAGAGCAGTTCTGCAACCGCGTTTCGGAGCAGCAAGCCATCCGGCAGGGGTCGGTC
>JAOBWO010000072.1 GCA_025463415.1 Acidimicrobiales bacterium
CTCGGCGTCGAGATGTCCATCATCAAGAAGTCCGGGGCGTGGTTCACCTACGAAGGTGAGCAACTGGGGCAGGGTCGCGAGAACGCGAAGAACTACCTCCAGGCGAACCCGGAGATCATGGTCGAGATCTCCGAGAAGGTCCGTCAGCAGGCGGGCTTGAGCGGCGACATCGACACGTTCGGTGCCGTCGACGACGAGCCGATCTCGCTCGAAGCGTGAGCAGCCGTTGCCGGGCGCGCGCCAGGCGCGTCCGGCAACGATCTCGACGGCTTGCGGTGCCGCTCTCAGCGTCCGTTTTCGGCGTTCACTGTCCGTAGGGGAGCAACGCTCAGGCGATCGAGCGGTGGTCTTCGTTTCCGGGACATTACGGGTTCGAACGTACCGTGAATGAACGTTGACCACGCTCAGATCGTTCACTATGGTGCCACCAGTGTCCGGCCACACCCGGCATCGCGGCACATCTACCGGGGAGAGTTTCATGGATTTCAAGGTTCTTGATGGTGCTCGGCGAAATGCCGGCCCCTTGCAGGTCGATCTCGTCGAGGCGTATGCATCGGGACGCCTCTCTCGCCGCAACTTCGTCAAGCGGGGCACCGTGCTCGGCCTGAGCGTGCCGTTCATGAGCACAATCATCGCCGCCTGCGGCAGCGATGCGAAGACCACCCCGACGACGGCAGCTGCCACCGCCGGCTCGACGGCGGGCAGCACCGGCGCCACCACGGCCACCACAGCCGGTGCAGCAGGCACGCCCGTCAAGGGCGGCAACCTCAAGATCGCCAGCCAGACCCCGTCCGGCCCGCTTGATCCCGTGGCCATGGCCGACCTCGGCTCCTATGGCATCGTGGCTCAGTCGTTCGAGTTCCTGTGCGCGCTCGGTGACGGCGACATCGCCCCCGGCCTCGCCCTGTCCTGGTCGCCCAATACAGACGGCAGCGTCTGGACCTTCAAGCTGCGCACCGGCGTCAAGTGGCAGAACTCGGCCAGCGGCGCGTTCACTGCCGACGACGTCGTCGCCACGATGGAGCGTCTCGTCGCCGCGAAGAACGCCGGTCTCAACGGCGTGCTCGCCGCCGGCGGTTGCGTCGCGAAGGATCCCTCCACCGTCGAGTTCACCCTCACGGCGGCCAACGGCCTGTTCCCCTACCTCGTGTCGGTGTACAACGCGCAGACGGTGATCACCCCCAAGGCATATGCCACGGGCACCGCGTTCGAGGCCAGCCCAGACGGCACCGGCCCGTGGAAGCTCACCAAGTACGACAAGTCCACCGGCGCGACGTTCGTGCCGAACACCGACTGGTGGGGTGGCTCGGTCTTCCTCGACCAGGTCGACTGGGTGTTCTCGGATGACATCTCGACGCAGGTCTCCGGCGTGGTCGGTGGCGCAACCGACGCGATCGTGCAGTTCGCTGCCGTCGGCGGCGACGCGCTGCTGAACAGCAGTGACTTCACGGTCATCAACTCGCGCACCGCCAACCACCGCGAGATCTGGATGCGCTGCGACAAGGGCCAGTTCACTGACAAGCGGGTCCGTCAGGCCTTCGCACTCTGCCTCGACCGTGACTTGATGAACCAGCAGTTGTTCAAGGGCACCGCGGACATCGGCAACGATCACCCGATCGCCCCGGTCTACCCGTACTTCGACGACTCGGTGCCGCAACGCAAGAAGGACATCGAGGGCGCCAAGAAGCTGCTCGCCGCAGCCGGCGTCACCAGCCTCAAGGCCGTGCTCAACGCGCCGAAGTTGCAGGAGATCCCCGAACTCGCTGTCCTCGTCCAGAACGCGGCCAAGGACATCGGCTGGGACCTCACCCTCAACATCGAGAGCACGGACACCTTCTACAACGAGTGGTGCCTCACCTATGACCCGATCTGCGATGGCGGCCAGGAGTTCGGCATCGTCGACTACGGCCACCGCGCCACGCCCGACGTGTACCTCAACGCGGCATACGCCACGGGCACGTGGAACTCGGCCCACTACAAGAGCGACGACTTCAACGCCGCGTTCAAGGAGTACCAGGCGGCGCTCGACGTCGACGGTCACAAGGCTGCGTGCAAGAAGCTCGAGACCATCGCCAACGAGGACGTGCCGTACGCCATTCCGTACTTCTACCCATCGCTCGCCGCCGTGTCGAAGAAGTTCACCGGCGTTCGCGTCAGCGCCCTCGGTCAGATGTTCGTCGACACCGCTGGGAAGGTGTCCTGACCTCATTCGGCAGGTGCGGGCAGCCCTCGTTGGGCTGCCCGCACCGCTGATGTGTCGACCTCATGGCTCGGTACCTCCTCAAGCGCCTGCTGCTGGCGATCGTGACGCTGTGGATCCTGGCAACGATCGTGTTCGTGATCGTCAACGTGCTGCCGGGCAACGTCGGTCGACAGGTGCTCGGTGGCTTCGCCTCGGAGCAGTCGGTCAAGGACTTCAACCACCGGATCGGCACCGACAAGCCGCTCCTTGTCCAGTACGGCCGGGCGATGCGCAACCTGTTCACGCTCGACTTCGGCAAGTCCTACTCGTCGACGGCACGGGTCACGACCATCCTCGGCAAGGACCTGTTCCGCTCGATGAAGCTGGCCGTGATGGCGCTGTTGATCACCGTGCCGCTGGGCATCCTCGCCGGCCGCTTCGCGGCGCGCCGCAAGGACCGGCTGGCCGACCGTGCGATCGTGATGACGGGTCTCGCCACGTCGTCGATCCCCGAGTTCGTCACCGCCGCCTTGCTGTCGTACCTGCTCTGCATCAAGTTCCACCTGTTCCACGTCTACGCTGACCCGCCTGACGGCACCTCCGTGATCGGGCAGTTCCGCTACCTGTTCTTGCCGGCGATGGCGATGGTGATCGTCTACTTCGGTTACATCGCACGCATGACCCGCGCTGGTGTGGCCAACTCGCTCGAATCGGACTACACCCGCACGGCGACGATGAAGGGCCTGTCCAACACCCGGGTCATGAACCGGCACATCATGCGCAACGCACTGGCGCCGACGATCACGGTCATCGGCGTGCAGGTCGGCTACCTGTTCGGTGGCATCGTCGGCGTCGAGAAGGTCTTCAACTACCACGGCATCGGCCTGGAGATGTTGACGGCGATCAAGAACCACGACATCCCCGTGCTCCAAGCCGCCGTGCTCGTGATCGGCATCATCTACATGCTGTCCACCCTCGTCGCCGACCTGCTGATCGCCTACCTCAACCCTCGTGTTCTCATGGAGGTGAAGCGATGACGATCGGAGGCGCCAGCATGGGCCAGGTGATGCCGTCCTCGGCCGGAGCCGGGGTGGAGCCGGGTCCGAACATCGGTGGCGTCGCTGCGGTCAGCGATCGCAAGCTGGTCCGCAAGGAGAACTGGCGGCTGATCCGCCGGCGGCCGGGGTTCATCATCGGTGGCCTCGTCGTGGCCTTCTGGGTGGCCTGCGCGCTGTTCGGATCGCACATCGCACCGAAGAGCGCGTTCGGCACGCAGTTCCCGTCCGGTGTCGCCTACCCCACCAACCAGAGCCCGAACGGCACCTTCTGGTTCGGCACCGACCGCAGCGGCCGCGACGTCTTCGCCCGCGTCATCGTCGGCGCCCGCGACGTGCTCGCGGTGGCCCCGCTGGCGGCCATCCTCAGCGTCGTCGCGGGCACGGTGCTCGGCCTGCTGATGGGCTACGTCCGAGGTCTGCTCGACAACATCATCAGCCGCCTCGTCGAGGCGTTCCTGTCCTTGCCGGTGCTGCTCATCGCGCTGTTGTCGGTCACAACTCTCGGCAACTCGCGCTGGATCGTCATCACGGTCGTTGCTGTCCTGTTCACGCCGATCGTCGCGCGCACGGTTCGCTCGGCGGTGATCACCGAAGCCGACCTCGACTACGTCACGTCGGCCAAGCTGCGCGGCGAGACCACCGGCTTCATCATGTTCCGGGAGGTGCTCCCGAACGTGACGGCTCCGATCATCGTCGAGCTCACGGTGCGCATCGGGTACGCCATCTTCACGGTTGCATCGCTCGCCTTCCTCGGCGCCGGTCCGCAACCACCATCAGCTGACTGGGGGGCGCAGGTGAGCCTGTCCTATGGAGACCTCAACGCCGGGTTCTGGTGGCCGACCATCTTCCCGGCTCTGGCCATCGCCACCCTCGTCATCGCGGTCAACCTGATCGCCGACGCCGTGCAGTCGGTGATCGAGGCATGAGCGACCTGTTGACGTCTCCAGCGGCGCCGCCGGCGTCGTCGTCGCAGGCGGCACTCGCGGTCGAAGATCTCGAGGTCGCCTACACGGTGCGCGGCATCCCGCGTGAGGTGTTGCGCGGGGTCAGCTTCAGTGTCGCTCCCGGTGAGGCCTACGGTCTGGTCGGCGAATCCGGCTGCGGCAAGTCCACCACCGCCTACGCCGCGCTACGCTACCTGCCCCGCAATGGCGACATCACGGCC
>JAOBWO010000073.1 GCA_025463415.1 Acidimicrobiales bacterium
TGACTCAACAACACCCCGATCTCGCCGACGAGCAGGCTTACATCGACCACGCGTATGAGTGCCTGGAAGCCAGTCGCTCCGATGCGTGGAAGTTGCGGAACATCCACGAGGGCACCCTCGGTGGAACCGTCCAGGCACGGTTCGAGCGCGACGTGTTCGACGAGACCCTCGTCAACCGGCTGACGCAGCTCGATCTCGGCGATGCCGCACTCGTCTTCGGCCGCATCGACCGGCTCGCTGATCCGATGATCGAGAGCCCGGACGCGTTCGAGAGCTTCCACATCGGCCGTCTCGCGGTCGCCGATTCCAACCGCGAGCCGGTCGTGGTCGACTGGCGTGCGCCGGTCGCGGAGCCGTTCTACCGCGCGACGGGCCGCGAGCCGATGGGCCTCGCCCGCCGTCGCCACTTCGCCGTCCAGGGCCGGAACCTGCTCGGGGTCGAGGACGAGCTGTTCGGTGAGGGGCACCTCGGCGTCGGCGACGAGGACGGTCTCAATGGGCAGAGCGCGAGCCGGCCGGGTTCGGGCCTGCGCGGCTACAGCACGCTGCTGTCGGTGCTCGAGCGCGGTCGTACGGGTCAGCTGGGCGACATCGTCGCCACCATCCAGGGCGAACAGGACGAGATCATCCGCTCGCCACAGGCCGGCGTGCTGGTCGTGCAGGGTGGTCCCGGCACCGGCAAGACCGTCGTCGCACTGCACCGCGCGGCCTATCTGCTGTACACGTACCGGTTCCCGCTGGAGGACCAGGGCGTGCTCGTCATCGGGCCGAACCGGGTGTTCCTGCGGTACATCGAGCGCGTGCTGCCGTCGCTCGGCGAAGCCGGGATCGAGCAGGTCGTGCTCGCCGACCTCGTCCACGACGTCACGTGGGGCGGCACCGACACCCAGCTCGCCGCACGTACCAAGGGCGACCTGCGCATGTCGCTGGTGATCGACAAGGCCGTCACCGATCGCGAGCGGGCGCTGCGCGAGGACCTCGTCGTCGGCTACCGCACCGGGTACCTGCGCCTCACCGCGCAGGAGTCGCAGCGCATCGTCCGTGCCGCGCAGCGCCGCTTCCGGCGTCACAACGCGGCGCGTCGCTGGGTCGAGACCGAGGTCTGGCAGTCGATGGCCAACAGCTGGCGCGACGGCGAGCTCACCGCCGGCGCCGTCAAGGAAGGCGTGCGCAACCTGCCCGAGATGCGCATCGCGCTGGAGCGGATGTGGCCGGTGCTCACGCCCGCCGATCTGCTCCACGACCTGTTCGGCTCCAAGGCGTTGCTCAAGCTGGCCGGAGCCAGGCACCTGAGCGAGAGCGAGTACCTGTCGCTGTACCGTCCGCGCGTGGACGACGTCGACAGCATCCGGTGGAGCGACTCCGACATCGCCCTGCTCGACGAGGCGCGGAGCTACCTCGGTGTGCGTCCGGCGAAGGCGGGCGGCGGCGAGGAGGCCGACGAGATCCGCACCTACGGCCACATCGTGATCGACGAGGTCCAGGACCTCACGCCGATGCAGCTGCGGATGGCGTCGCGCCGTTCGCTGAACGGGTCGATGACCGTGGTCGGCGACATCGCCCAGGCCACGGGTCCGCTGGCCCCGAACGACTGGGAGGACGTCGTCACCCACCTCCCCGACCGCAAGGGCAGCCGGATCATCGGCCTCAGCGTCGGCTATCGCATCCCCGCCCAGATCATGGAGGTCGCCAACCGGGTGATGATGGCCGCAACGCCGTCACTCCGCCCGCCCACGGCGGTGCGCGAGGGCGACGACAAGCCCGACTTCATCGAGGTCGCTGATCGCTCGGAACTGTCGGCGGCCGTCGCCGCCGAGACCGCGCGGCTGGTGCGCGAGGTCGCTGACGGCAACATCGCCGTCGTCGCCCCGGATCCGATGGTCGAGGAGCTCTCGCTCGCGCTGACCGCGGCCGGCATCACCCACGGCCGGGCGACGCGCACGGCGCTCGACACGGGCGTCACCGTCGTGCCCGTCAGCGTGGTCAAGGGTCTCGAGCTCGACGGCGTGATCGTCGTCGAACCGGCTGCCATCGTCGCCGACGAGCAACAGGGCCTCCGCGCGCTGTACGTCGCGCTGACGCGGAGCACTCGCCGTCTCAGCGTCGTCCACGCGATGCCGCTGCCCGACGCGATGCTGTGACCCGGCCCACCGCGAACGCAGGCATCGCATGTCGCCGTTGCGGCGACATGCGCTGACAGCGTTGCGGTGTCGGACGCGCTGAGTCAGGGGTACTTCGCGAGGAACGCGTTCGAGAGCACCGTCAGGTTGCGGAAGCACTTGTCGGCATCCGCGGGACGGTTGAACTGCTCGGCGCGGTCGCACAGCGCGATCACTGGATCGAACTGCAGCACGAGCACACCATCGGCCTTCGAGATCGCCGGACGCACGGCGTTCCAGTAGTCGTCGACGATGGCGATCTGCTCGCCCTTGTGGTCGTTGTTGCCGATCGCGTCGGACAGCTTGCCGACCTCGATCAGCAGGCGGGGGAGCAACTCGGCCGGCGTGCCAGTCGGCAAGGTGGTGGTCGTCGCCACGGCGGGCGCCGTGGTGACGGATGGATCGATCAGCGTCTTCGCGCAGCCCGTCGCGCCGAGGGCCAGCGCGGCCGTGACACCGAGCGCGGCGAGGAGAGGGTGGCGTGACATCGGGGCGGGGATCGCTATGCGGTGACGAGGATGCGCGAGCTCGCGAACGCGCCCACACCGACGTGGCTGCCTGCGACGTGGACCGTCATCGTGCCGTCCGGCGAGCTGGCCGTGACCGTGCCGGCCTTGCCGGGCAACAGCGACGCGCCTTCCAGGAAGTCGAGCAGACCCGGGGTGAACTCGAGCTCTTCGGGGATGCGGCTGACCGTGAACGTGTCGCCCACGCCGAGGTCGACGAGGCGACGTGAATCCGGTGCCTCGTAGTGGCTGCCGGGAATCGGGTTGCCGTGCGGACAGGTGGTGGGGCTCCCGAGCAGGCGGTCCATCGCGACCTCGACCTTGGTGCTCATCACGTGCTCCCAGCGGCCTGCCTCGTGGTGGGCCTCAGCCCAGGAGAGGCCGAGCACGTCGGTGAGGAAGCGCTCTGCCAAGCGGTGGCGGCGGACGACCTGCTGGGCCAGCGACGCCCCGCTGGTGGTGAGTCGGATCGTGTTCGCTTCGACGGCGATCAGCTGCTCGGTCTCGAGCCGGCGGATCATCTCCGACACGGCGGGGCGGCTCACGCCGAGGCGCTCGACGATGCGCGCCTGGATGACGTCGACGTCGTCCTCCTGCAGCTCGAAGATGCACTCGCAGTACTCTTCGAACGCTGGATGGTGCTCACCCGAGACCGGCATGAGGCAACTCTAGCGGTCGTGGCAAGCGTGCACTCTCCGCCCGCCGGGACCGGGCGGACGCGGCTCAGGCGCGTCGTCTGCGGAGCTGCTGCAGCCACTCCTCGGACTTGCGCAGCCGCCGTTCGAGCTGATCCGTGGTGGCGCTGGAGACTGCGGCGACGTTGCCCAACCGGTTCATCTCGCCGTTGACGCGCGCGTGCCCCCAGCCCGTGATGTCGACGAGCCGCTTGGCGAGATCGGCGTTTCGCTCGCGGAGCTCGTCCTTGATCTCGAACACGCTGCGACCCGCGTCGGGTGCCCAGCCGGCATCGGTGGGGATGTCCGGGAGGTCGAGCTCCAGCAATGGGTCGTCGGCGAAGACGGGCTCGGGCAGGTCCGGCTCGTCGGCACCGAACTCGAACGGCACGGCCACACCCGTCGGCGATATCGCGTGGATCTGCATGCCGGTCGCGACGGCGGAGAGCACGCTGAACAACGACAGCTGCTCGGGACCGAGAGGCTCCGCAGGAACCTCGTCGAACGCGCCGTCCTGTTCGTCGATCCCGGTCAGCTCGTCGTTCGGCTCGAACCGGCGGAGCACGTGGCGACGTGACTCCATGATCTGGAAGGCGTGGGTCCGCAGGCGGAGGTCGTCCGGCAGGTACACGAACGCCTGCTGCGACGCCCGCCCCGCCTGCCAGCGCACGAACCGACCGATCGCCTGACGGAAGAAGAGCTCGGTCGACACCGTGCTGGCGTACACGCCCACACGCAACCGCGGGATGTCGACGCCTTCGGAGACCATCCGCACCGACACGAGCCACGGGGCATCGGACTCGGCGAACGCGGTGATCTTCTTCGACGCGCCGGGATCGTCGCTGATGACGACGTCGGCCGGAGTGCCGAACCTGGTGCGGATCAAGCGGGCGATGCCCTGCGCGTGCTCCTGGTCCATTGCGATCACCAGGCCGCCGGCCTGCGGATGCGTGGCGCGGATGTGCGTCAACCGCTCGTGGCCTTGCTCGAGGACATGCGGCAGCCACTCTCCCTCGAGGCTCAGCGCGGCGCGGAGCCGGTGGCCGACCTGATCGCGAGCCAGCTCGTCCTGGAACGACGCGGACAGCACGGAGCCGTCCGGCGCGCTCCACTCCATGTTGCCGTCGACGCGTGGGAAGTACACGGGGCGGACGACGCCGCCGTCGCGCAGCGCATCGCCGTAGCCGTACTCGTAGTCGGCATAGGCCTGGCCGTCGTCGTAGCGAACGAAAGGGATCGAAGCCGTGTCGCTGCGAAACGGTGTGCCGGAGAGGCACAGGCGCCGATGCGCCGTCGAGAAGGCGAGGCGCACCGCGTCGCCCCACGCCTTCTCGTCGCCGGCGTGGTGCAGCTCGTCGAGGATCACGAACG
>JAOBWO010000075.1 GCA_025463415.1 Acidimicrobiales bacterium
GCACCGGTGATCACCGCGACGCGGCCTTCGAACGTCTCCAACGGATCCCCCAGTCGCCACGAGCAGCGGCAAATCTACTGCCACGTCGGGCGCGAACCGAGCGCCTACGATTGATCCGTGCCGCAAAGATGGAAGCTGACGAGCGGCGCATCAGCCCAGCAACGAGCCGAGCGCCTGCGATCGCGCTCGGACAAGCTCGCCCGCCAGGCGACGGTCTGGGAGAGCGGCGCCGATCTCGAGCCGTCGATCCGGCGCAAGCTCGACGAGCTGCCGCCGGGCTTCACGGTGCTCCACGATCTCGTCATCGACGCGGAGGGCACCCGTCTCGATCACCTCGTGATCGGCAACGGTGGTCTCTACCTGGTCGACGCGAAGCGGTATTCGGGCCGCCTCGTCTACAGCAAGAAGATGTTGTGGCACGGCAGGTTCCCCATCGTCGACAAGCTCGAGCGGCTCGTCTGGGAAGCAGAGAGCCTCGGCGGCGTCCTCGGCCAGGAGGTCGTGCCGGTGATGTGCTTCGCAGACGCCGTTCTGCCGCAGCCCGTCACGACGTTGGGCAGCGTCATCGTCTGCCGGGTGTCCGTGCTGCACACGATCGTGCGGTCCACCCATGCGACGATGTCCACGGTCGAGGTGCAACGCATCCTCGAGACAGCGAGCGCTCTCGCCGTCGTGCGAAGCGGATCGTCGAACACCGGCGAGGTGCCGATGGGTTGGGTGAGCCCGCACGAGCTCGATCAGAACTGGGCACCGTCGGTCGACGACGAACGGGCCTACGACGACGCCACCGGCCAGACCGCGGTCGTCAGCACGATCCCGCCGATCGCCGGCCCGGACGAGTTCACCCGTCCGGTGCGCGAGCCCAAGGCGCGCCGATGGCCGCGTCGTCTTGCGTTCGGGCTCATTGCCGTGGCAGGCGTGGCCGCAGCGGTGTTCATCGTGTGGAGCATCTCCAGCAAGACCGCGAAGACGGCGCGAGAGATCGCTGCGAACCCCACGACGACGACCGCGGCACCGGCCACCACTGACACCGAGCCCGACACCGTCGCCGCATCGACCAGCACGACGTCGGTGGGCTCGACGTCGCTGGGGTTCAGCGTCTCCTGCCCGGTGCCGGGCGCCGGCTGGGTTGTCCGCCCGGTGTGGCCCGGCGATCTGACCGGCCTTGCCTGGTACGACTTCGCCTACCAAGGCTTCGACCTCTCCTACACCCAGTTCGCGTTGATGCTTGCGCCGGACGTCACGAACTACACGCCCCTCAACGTGCCCCCTGGGAACTCACGGGTGATCCGCATCCGGCCCGTGTACACCAACGGTGTGGTGGGTGAGCAGACGACCGAGACCTGGACTGCTCCTGCCGAAGCCTGCTGACAGCGCGCGCGGAGCTTCCGACTAGAGCGAGTCGAGGGTGAGGTGGTGAGGGAACTCGAACAGCTGAGCCGGCATGTTGTTGCGGGCCACGGAGTGGTAGCGCCGATGGGCGATCCACCACCGGTCGTCGACCCGGGCGAAGCGGTCGTGGTACACGCCGTAGACCTGGGACCAGTGCCCGGAGTGGCTCTGGCGCAGCTCGGACATGTACATCCGGCCCGACGCGCGATCGGGGTCGCCGCCGACGCGCAGCTCGATGCGCGTGTTGAGGATGACGAACTGGAAGAACTCGAACTGTGCGATTGCTCCGTCGATGAAGTTGCCGATGCCGTCGGGGTCGTGGAACTGACGGACCGAGTCGCGGGTGTCGAGGTCGAGCACGACGTCGGGGCGCATGACATCGACGAGCTCGTTCCACTTGCGGCGGGTCACGATGTCGGCGTAGGCGTCCTGCACCCGGCGGATCTCGACGTGATCGACGGTGTCTTCGAGGCGCCGCGGATCGATCGCCATCAGTTGACCCGGTCGAGCGCGATCACCGGGATGAGGCGTGTCGTGTTCTCGGCGTAGGTCTGGAAGCCGGGCATGACGGCGACCTGCGCTGCGAAAAGGCGGTCACGCTCGTCGCCGGTGATCTCCGATGCCGTCGCCTCGTACTTCTCGGGGCCGACCTCGACGGTGACGGTGGGGTTGGCCTTGAGGTTGTGATACCAGTCCGGGTTCGTGGGGGCGCCGGCCTTGGAGGCGAAGATCACGACGCGGCCGTTGTCGGGCAGGTACACCAACGGCGACGTGCGTGCCTGGCCGCTCTTCGCGCCCGTGGTCGTGATCAGCACCATCGGCGCACCCTCGAAGTTGCCGCCGACCTTGCCGGCGTTGGCTCGGAACTCTTCGATGATCGCGATGTTGAAGTCAGACATGTTCCGAGTGTTGCACCCGGGAGATGCTCGCCACGACACGCCGTCGGCCGCGCGCCGGCGTGGGCGCTGCCATGACGTCGTCCCAGTCGATCTCGGCGTCCTCGTGCAGCGTCTTCGGGCCGCCGCGCAGGCCGAACAGGTGCTTGTTGATCAGCAGCCAGACGATCAGCGCGACGTTGACGATCAGCGCGAGGACGCGCACGACCGTGACGCTGTCGATCAGCTCGTGCACCTCCAGTGGCAGGAACCCCGCGGTGGCGATCACCGTCAGGTACTCGGCCCATCGGCGTTCGCGCCACAGGCCGAAGGCTTCTGTCCACTCGATCGCGGCGTAGACGAGAGCGAGTGCAAGCAGCAGCTTGATCGTGCCCGGCTGGAGGTCGAACAGGCGTTGCGCCTGACGGGCCAGCCAGCTGCGGCTGGCCTGCTGGCCGGTGTCGTCGAGCGGTCCTGAGAGCTTCGAGATCAGGCTCCGCGACCAGCGATGGATGTGGTTGAGGTTGGTCTCCAACAGCAGCAGCGCGATGGCCAACAGCGAGAACACCGTCGCGTGGAGCCCCTTGTTGATCGAGATCAGGCGCATCAGGATCGCCTCGTGCAGCTGCTTGCCCCGGCGCGGCTTCGGCAGCTCCGCCAGCGGGGGCAGCGTGGTCCAGGTGGCTGCCGCTGGGTCCGGGGCGAGATGCTCGATCCACGTGTCGCAGCGCAGGCAACGAGCGAGTCGTCGCCCGTCGGGCAGCACCGCGCCCAGCGCGATGTCAGCGCTGCTGAGGGTGACCGCTTCGGCGGCAGGGGTGATGTGCCCACGGATCGAGCAGATCCACGTCTCCGGGTGCCAGTGCTTCGGCCACAATCGCATCGGTCGCCGCCGTCAGTTCTTGATCCGGACGATGAGGATGACGGCGGCGATGAAGAACGCGGTGAGCGCGACGACGCTGAGCATCCAAGCCCACCGCGGCCACGGTTTGCGCACCGTCACACCGGCGGGCGCCGAGCCGATGAGCGGCTGCAACGCATCGATCCACATCGCGGTCACTGCGGCGCCCCGCTCGCCGATCGGCGCGCGACGATCGCGGCTGCCGAGCGCGAACCGGTAGCGCTTCGGACCGCGCCAGATGTGGATGCCGATCGCTGCCGGAGCGAGCGAGTGCAGCTCGGCGAGCGGTGCATCGAGCAGCACGTCCACCCCGACCGTGAAGCGCAGCCGTCCGCCCGACAGGTACAGCTCGCCCGACTTCATCATCACGGTGAACGGGATGGCCGGGAGCAGGTCGGCGGCCGACGCGACCGTCCCATGGCGCGCCGCAGCGGTGCGCGCGCGGGCCTTGCCCGCGTCGCCGCCCTTCGCACCTCGGGTCCCAGCCATCGACGAAGAGTACCGGTACGGACGGAGCTGGCAAGATCAACCGGTGCCAACGGACGCAACGTCGTTCCGATCGATCCGGGTGTTCGTGTCGTCCACGTTCCGCGACATGCAGCTGGAGCGCGAGGAGCTGGTCAAGCAGGTGTTCCCCGTGCTGCGCCGGATGTGCGAATCGCGTGGCGTCGCATGGTCCGAGGTCGATCTGCGTTGGGGCGTCACCGACGAGCAGAAGGCCGAGGGTGCCGTGCTGCCGATCTGCCTCGCCGAGATCGACCGCAGCCGGCCGTACTTCATCGGACTGCTCGGGCAGCGGTACGGCTGGGTGCCAGAGACCCTGCCAGTGGGTCTCGCCGATCAGCTGCCGTGGTTGGCCGATCTCGCTGGCACGTCGGTGACCGAGATGGAGATCCTGCACGGTGTGCTCAACGATCCGCAGGCGGCGGAGCACGCCTTCTTCTACACTCGTGACCCGGCGTGGGTCGATGCCCGCCCGCCTGACGAGCGGCTGGTGCTCGGCGAGGTGGAGAGCGACGACGAGATCGCCTCGCTCGGTGAGGCTGCAGCTGCTGCGGCAGCCGCGGCGCGACGCGAGCGACTCGAGCAGCTCAAGGCGCGGGTGGCCGAGGCGGGACTGTCGACCTGGCAGTACCCCGATCCGCGCCAGCTCGGCGAACGCGTGCTGGCCGACTTCACCGCGCTCGTCGATCGGCTGTTCCCCGAGCATCAGGTGCCCGACGCGCTCGATCGCGACGCCGAGGCCCACCGCGCGTTCGGGCACGCGCAGACGCTCGGACAGATCGATCGGCCGGCGCTGCGCGCCACGCTCGACTCCTTCGCGATCGGCCGCGAGCCGCCACTCGTGCTCGCTGGTGACGCCCGCTCGGCAACGTCGACCGTGCTGTCGCAGTGGATCGAGTCGTGGCGGACCGCGCATCCGGATGACGTCGTGATCGAGCATCACGTCGGGGCGACCGCCGACGCGTCGGAGTGGATCTCGATGGCCGGTCGCCTGATCGGTGAGCTGTCACGGTCGGGCATGGCCGTCGATGCCACCGCCGGATCGTTCGAGGCCGAGGGGCGCGAGGCGCCTGCCGATCCAGCCGGCCGCCGTGCCGCACTGTTCGCTGCGCTCGCAGCCGCCGGCGAACGCCCACAGCGCTCGGTCATCGTCGTCGACGGAGCGGACCTGCTCTCGGACTCCGATGGCGCGAGGTCGCTGACGTGGTTGCCGCGCACGCTGCCGCCCAACGTGCGAGTCGTCGTGGGGACCGCTGGCGCAGACGCGGTGGACGAGGCACGACGTCGCGACTGGCCCGTGGTGACCGTGCCAGCGCTGGACGAGTCCGAGCGCCGTGGCTTCATCGCGACGTTCCTGGGCCGCTACGCGAAGGGGCTCGACGAGGTCCACGTCGCCCGTCTCGTCGCCGCGCCCTCGACCGGCGACGCGCTCTACTTGCGCACGGTCCTCGACGAGCTGCGACAGCACGGTGACCACTTCACCCTTGGCGACGTCATCGAGCACTACCTTGCTGCGCCGACGCTCGACGGCATGCTCGGTCTCGTCCTCGCCCGTTATGAGCGCGACTTCGAGCGCGATCGACCCGGCCTCGTGCGTGACTCGATGCGTGCGCTGTGGGCTGCTCGCCGAGGCCTGACGGAGCCAGAGCTGCTCGACGCGCTCGGTTCAGAGGGCGCGCCCGTGATCCAGGCGGTGTGGTCGCCGCTCGTGCTCGCTGCGGAGGCCGGGCTCGTGACCGCCAACGGCCTGCTCCGGTTCGCGACCGAGGCCCATCGTCGGGCAGTCGAGCAGCGCTACCTGTCGACCGACGCCGAACAACGCGCGGCACACGCATCGTTGGCGACTGCGTTCGCGCGTTCACCGCTCGGGCGGCGGGTCGTCGAGGAGTTGCCGTGGCAGCAGCTTGGAGCGGGCGACCTCGATGGCCTGTTCGCGACATTGAGCGATCTCCCCTTCACCGACGCTGCATACCGCCAAGCGCACACCGACCTGCGTCGTCTGTGGCGTCGGCTGGAGGAGTCGGGCCGGCGGATCGTCGATGCTCATCGCGCCACGATCGCCGACCCCGGAGCGGATCTGGAGGCGACGTGGGAGATCGCGCGACTCGTGACCGATGCGGGCTACCCGACCGAGTCGCTGTTGCTCAACCGAGCGCTGGTCGATCGCTACCGGGCGATGCTCTCGTCGCCCGATGGTGGGGCCTCAGCGACACGACGCCTGCCGGCAGCACTCGTCAACGCTGCCGCCGCGTTGATGGCCCAGGGTCACCTCGTCGCCGCGGAGCCGCTGCTGCAGGAGTCGATCAACCTCAGCCGGGCGCGCAACGACACGGTCGTGTTGCGGGCGGCGCTCGGTGATCTCGCCCTGTGCCGGCGCGATCGGGGCGAGCTCGACGGGGCGCTGCCGCTGTTCGCCGAGGAGGAGGCGCTGTGCCGGCGGCTCGGCGACTCGGTGGGGCTGCAGGCATCGCTCGGCAACCGCGCCCAGGTGCTGCGCCAGCGCGGCGACTATCCCGGAGCGCTCGCCGTGATGGCCGAGCAGGAGGAGATCTGCCGCTCGATCGGTGACTCGACCGGTGTCGCCCGAGCGCTCACCGCGCAGGGTGCAGTGCTGGCCGACACCGGGCGGCCGACCGAGGCGTTGGAACGCTTCACCGCGTTCCGGGTCGTGGCCGAAGAGCTCGGTGACCTGCATTCGGTCGCCGAGGCGAGCATCAGCGAGAGCGACCTACTCCGACAGGTCGGACGACGAGAGGACGCGGCAGCGCGGGCGTCTGCAGCAGAGGAGTTGATCCGGCGGCTCGGCGACGATCCGTTGCTGGCCCGCGTCCTGGATTCTCGCGCCCGGGCTGCGATCGAGGAGGGCCGTTGGGTCGAGGGCAACCAACTGTCCACCGAGGCAGTCCTGACCGCCCGCTCGGCTGGCGCGCGCCCGGCCCTCGTGCTGGCACTCGGGATGCTGGGGACGTCGCGGCGCGAGCTCGGCAACCTCGCCGGGGCGCGTCTTGCGCACGAGGAGGAGGCCGCGATCGCAGCGGAGCTCGGCGACATCGCCGCAGCAGCGAACGCGAGAGTCAACCTCGCATCCGTCGACATCGCCGCCGGCGACCTGCCGTCGGCGCTGCAGCGCTACGCCCTCGCCGAGCCGACCTTCCGCGCGCTCGGCGCACAAGCCGCGCTGACCACGTTGTATGCCAACCGTTGGCAGGTGCACGCGACGCTGGGCGACGTGCCGGCCGCGATCAGCGACCTGATCTCCGGAGGCCACGCCGCTGCCGCAAGCGGGGCGTTGCAGCAGAGCCAACAGCTGCTGACCCATGCGGTCGAGAACCTGTACGCCACCGGTCGGATGGCTGAGGCGGAACCGGTGTGGGGCAACCTCGCCGACGTGGCTCGCGGGTTGGGCGAGGAGCCGGCCCTCCAGCGCGCCCTCGGCGAGCGGGCCCTGATGGTGATGGGCCGGGGCGACCTCGCCACGGCGGCAACGTTGTTCGACGAGCAGGAGGAGATCTGCCGCCGCATCGGCGATCACGTCGGCCTGGCCGCATGCGTCGGCAACCGAGCCATCCTCCTGCAGACCTCCGGCGATCTCCCCGGGGCGTTGCGTTGTCTCGACGAGCAACTCGAGCTGTCCACGTCCACCGGCAACGGCCAGGGCTACCTTTTCGCCACCGCCAACCGAGGCGAGGTCCTCGCCGCGATGGGTCGCGTCGCAGAAGGGCTGGTAGCGCTCGGCGAAGCGCGTTCGATGGCCGCCAACTGGAACCTCGCCCCGATGGTGCAACAACTCGATCAGATGATCGCCACGATCCGCGCCGGCCAGCAGTAGCCCCGGCACCCGCTCGGGATTCGACAGCGGGCGAACTCCGCCTAGGCCTCCCCCTTTGTGAATCTCCACGTGATGAAACCCTGCCGAGAACGGGGGCGATGTTGAGGTAGGTGGCGGCTGCGGCGGCGGTCTCACGCAAATGCGGCCCCGTCAGGTCGGGTGGTGCTGTCGCCGGATCCCACAGTGGCCGAACGTTCCTGGGGGCCTCCCCTTCGTGAATCTCCACGTGATGAAACTCCCGCCCGAGACCGGGGGCGATGTTGCGGCGGCGGACGTCTGCGGTGGCCGGTCTCACCCAACCGCGGCCCGTCAGGTCGGGCGGTGCTCGCGCCGGATCCCGCAGCGGCCCAACGTTCCTGAGGGCCTCCCCTTCGTGAATCTCCACGTGATGAAACTCCCGCCGAGAACGGGGGCGTTGTTGGCGTGGGCGGAGGCTGCGGCGGCCGGTGTGACGCAATCGCGGCGCCGGAGGTCGGGCCGTGCTCGCGCGGGATCCCGCAGCGGCCGAACGTTCCTGAGGGCCTCCCCTTCGTGAATCTCCGCGTGATGAAACTCCCGCCGAGAACGGGGGCGTTGTTGGCGTGGGCGGAGGCTGCGGCGGCCAGTCTCAGCGCCGTCAACGGCCTCGGCAGACTCGCGGATCTCGGTAGGTTCTCGCCGCGCGTTGGGGGGTCTCCTCCGAGAACGGCCGCCCGAGCAGTGACGGCATCGTGGTATCGGATGCGCGTTGTCGGTGACGGTCCAAAACTGCGCGTTGTTGCCGGTCGAAAAGTGCGCGGTGTAGTTGTCTGTTGAGCTTATGCGTCGGGCTGGTCGATGCCGGCTCTGATGCTGGGCAGGGTGTCGATGCCGCGGTTGCGGAGGCGGTAACTGGCGCCTTTCAACGTGAGGACGTCGGCGTGGTGGACGATGCGGTCGATCATCGCGGCCGCGACGGCTTGGTCACCGAACACGCCGCCCCAACTGGAGAACGGCAGGTTCGAGGTGAGGACCAGGGAGGCGTGTTCATAGCGTGACGACACCAGTTGGAACACGAGGTTCGCGGCGTCTTGCTCGAACGGGAGGTAGCCGACTTCGTCGATGATGATCAGCCCGTAGCCGGCGGAGCCGGGCGAGCTCGGCCGGTAGTCGGCCGAGTCGGTGGGCGTCTTGAAGACGGGCGACCCAATCGACGGCGGTGGCGAACAGGACCCGATGGCCATGGTGCGCGGCGATGACACCGAGCCCGGTGGCGAGGTGGGTCTTGCCGGTGCCGGGCGGCCCGAGCAGCACAACGTTGCGGGCCTCGGTCAAGAACGCGCCGGACGCGAGCGCAGCGACTTGTTGACGGATGGCGGTCTGATGGTCCCAGTCGAAGTCGTCGAGGGTTTTGCGGGCCGGGAACCCGGCCCAACGGATCCGTTGCGCGGCGCCGGACGCGTTGCGGGCCGAGACCTCGCGTTCGAGGACAGCAGCGAGGTACTCCTCGTGTGTCCAGCCGCCATCGCGGGCTTGGTCGGCAAGCCGGGCAGCAGCCTCGACGATCCGGGGCGCCTTCAACGCAGCGGCGAGGTAGTGGATCTGCTTGACCGCGTGCGACGGTGTGGCCTGTTGCTTGGCGGCCATCACGCGACCTGCCCATCGAGTCCGAACGCCCGGTCGTAGTCAGCGAGGTCGCGCAACAGCCCAACGTCGTCGACGCGGCGGGGTTCTGCCACACGTTCACGCAGCTGCAGGGCAGTTGCCACGTGGCCGGGATCGGTGACCGTCACATGCCGGGCCCACACCCGGGCGTGGTCGGCGACAAGGCGACCATCGGCACGCACCCGCACCCTTTCCAGATCGGCCGTGACCGTCACGAGCCGGCCGATCACGGTGGGGTCGACCGAGTAGTCGCTGGAATCGACACGGACGTAGTAGTCGCGACCCAACCGGATCTGGTTGACCCAGCCGACCCTGGGCGGGATCGGCGGCAACGCCAACATCGCCGCCCGGTCCGCGTCGACGAGATCGACCGGGCGAGCCTTGAGCGTGCGCACCACACGAGCGTTGGCCCGTTCCAACCAGTCGATGAACTGGACGTTGAAATCGGCCGGTGAGTCGAAGCTGCGGCCCGGCATGAACGACGTCTCGAAGAACCCGTTGCGTCGCTCCACGACCCCTTTGGATTCCGGGTCGCGTGGCTTGAGTTGATGGATCCTGGTGGCCAACGTTCCGCAGAACTCGGCCACACCCGCAGCGAGACGGCCGCGCCGACCGATGCCGGTTTCGTTGTCCCAGATCAACCGGCGAGGCACGCTGCCGAACTGTTCGATCAACGACCACGACCCCAACAACAGGTCCGGGGTCTGACGCGTCGGCAGCATCCGTCCACAAATGAACCGGGAGTGCGCCGCGACCATCACCAGCACCGGCAACAGCTCGGTCGTGCCGTCCTCGAGCGGGATCCGTTTCGGCGGGAACCACAAGTCGCACTGGGCGGCGTCCCCCGCCGCCCATACCAGCCGATCAGCCGGATCCGGGCGGCGCTGCTCCGGCCGCAGACGGGCCACGTTCTCCCGGAACCACGACGGCGAGCCCCACCAGCCGACCCGCTCCGCGAGCACCGTTGCCGGCATCTCCGGGAACTCGGCCAACATCGCCCGAACCCGTTCCTCGAACGGCGTGAACGACGTCTCCTCCACCGGCGCCCGCTCATACTTCGGCGGCTCCAAAGACGCCACCGCACGGGTCACCGTGTTCCGCGAGATCCGCAATCTCTCGGCGATCTGCGTCTTGGGAACCCCCTCCGCAGCCAACCTCCGAATCAACGCACAGTCTTCCAAAGTGATCACACTCCAATCATTGAGTGCTCACTTTTCGACCGGCAGGACTGCTCAGTTTTCAGCCGTCATCGACAAGGTTCTCGCCGCGCGTTGGGGGGTCTCCTCCGAGAACGGCCGCCCGAGCAGTGACGGCATCGTGGTATCGGATGCGCGTCGACCCGCATCATCCGCGTCATTCCTGTTGGCGTTGTCTGCCGAACGCCACCTTCGACGCGAGATTCGGCAGACAACCGCTCGCCGGCCGGGGAGTTTCATCACGTGGAGATTCAGCAAGGGTGCGGCCGAAGATGCAGAGGAGGAGGACTGGGAGGTCCCGGTCGTCAGCGTGACGCCGCCAGCCTCCCGGAGGCGAGCACCTGCGCATGGCCGCCGCGGCGGCCAGCTGCCGGCCGGCCGGGGGGTTTCATCACGTGGAGATTCAGGAAGCGCGCGGCCGAAGATGCAGAGGAGGAGGACTGGGAGGACCGGGTCGTGAGGGTGACTTCGCCAGTCTCCCAGAGGCGAGCAACCAGCGCGGATGGCCGCCGCGGCGGCCAGCGGCCGGCCAGCCCGGGGGAGTTTCATCACGTGGAGATTCAGGAAGGGGGCGGCCGAAGATGCGGACGCGAGGGACTGGGAGGCCCGGGTCGTCAGGGTGACGCCGCCAGTCTCCCAGAGGCGAGTAAAGCGCGGATGGCCGCCGCAGCTGCAGCATCCGAAGCATCGCCCCCGTCATTGCGGGTGCCCGGCTCGGCCTGGGAGGGCGCAGCCGCATGGCCGCATGGCCGCCGGTCGCTAGACGGGGATGTCGGCTCGGACGGCTTCGAAGCCCGCTCGGGCCAGCATCATCGGCAGCGCCCGCACGGAGGTGACGTTCATCGCACGGACGTCGGCGGGAAGGTCCTCCCACGGCACGAGCATCGGGTTCTTGCGGGCGTCGTTGTCGCGGGCGTCCCCGTAGGTCCAGCCGGCTTCGAGCCGGTCATCGTGCCAGCGGATGTGCTCGCGGGCGGCGAGCTGCTCGATCTCGGCCTCGCTGAACGTGGTGCTGGGCGCACCCCAGCGGCGCAGCGGTCCTAGCTCGCACCCGATCGATGCCAGGTCGCCGAGGATCCCGTCGACGCGCCGCCGGCTGAGGTCGCGCTCGTCGTCGTCGAGCTCGTCCCAGGTCTTGGCGAGGTTGACCTCCTGGCTGCTGCGGAGAAGGTAGTCCTCGTGCACCGCTCGGGCGAGCTGCTCGCGCACGCCGGCTTCGACGGCGTCGATCGTGCACGTCCGGTCGAGGAACGGGAAGGCGCGCATCGTCGGGAAGGCGTCGGAGCGGCTCTCACCGGGGATCAGCAGCGCGCCCAGCCCGACCTCGGTGCGGGTCCGGACGATGATCGGCAGCTTGCGGACACCGAGGCTCTGGTGCAAGAACAGCGCGGTCGACAGCGACTGCGATTCATCGACGTGGGCGACGACCACCCACGTCGGCCGATCGGCGGGTCCGACCCGGCCGCCCGAGCCGCCCGGCCCGCGCCGTCCGTCCGGTCCGCCCGGTCCGTCGAGATCCGCATCGCCCGCGAACAACCGCTCCAACGCGCCCACACCCTCCGCCGTCGGGGCCTTGAGGTCGAAGTCCAGCACCTGCGGATGGCATCCCTCGTCCAACGCCGGGTGCCCGAGACGCAACGCGGCCCAGCGCCCGCTCGCCGCTTCGTCGATGATCGTGATCCGCAGCGGATCGGGGCTGATCTCCGCCCATTGCTGCGCCATGTTGACGACGAGGCTGCGGCCGAGTCGACCGAGCCCGAACAGCACGACGTGGCTCGGCAACGCAAGCCCGTCACCGTCCAGTGCGAATGGCGGATGCTCCGACAGCAGCGCACGGGCGGCGCGCTCGTGCGTGTTGAAGAAGCTCATCCGTACCGACCCGTGCTGGTCCAGATCTGCGGCACGGAGGAGCGTGGCCATCTCGGCGTCGTCGAGGTGGACCGCGCACCGGAGCGCCTTGCCCGGCCGATCGGCGACCACGGGCACCGCCTGCGAGGCGATCTGCACGTTGGTGGCATCGTTGCCGCAGACGGCGATCAGGCGAACGGCCTGGGCGACCCGGGCGGTGCGCAACAGGGCCGGATCGCTGGCGTCGCCGATCAACACCGTGACGCCGGCGGCCTTGGCCGAAGCGACCCCGCTCGACGAGGGATCGGATTCGATCGCGACCACCCGACCGCCATCCATCGCGAATGCCTGGGCGAGGCGCGTCCCGACGTCACCGAGGCCGCAGACGACGGTGTGGTTGCGCACGTACTGCAGCCGGAGCCGGCGGAACTCGTCGGCGAACACGAGTGAGGCGGACTGGAGCACGGTGCTGAACGCCAGTGCCGGCGCGAGGAAGCGGGCGATCTCGAGCCGCCAGTTGAGCACCGCGTCGGCTCCGTTGTACTGCAGCGTGATCAGCTGGAAGATCAGGTAGAGGATGTCGAGGTTGGAGCGGCCGATGTGGCCGACCGTCGCCTGCTGGCGGAACCCACCGGTGCCCAGCACGAACAGGGCAACCCACAACGCGGCGATGACGAGCCAGCGCGCCCGCGCCCGGGAGAAGAACCGCGATCTCACTTCGGATCCCGCTCGACGAGCACGACCTCGACGATCACGTCGTGGTCGATCGCGTACTGGACCATCTCCGCGGTGCCACCCCGCCCACGCGCGGGCAGACCGTCCCACAGCGCGACCAGCACATCGCACGAGTCGACGATCGCGTGTCCGGCACGCTCGTAGGCGGACTCCCGGGCCTCGCCGTGCACCTGATCGATCACGATCACGCTGGACGCCTTGGCGAGCAGCGCGTCGAAGCGGCGACGGGTGTCGCTGGACACGAAGTCGTTGTCGTAGTCGTCGATCGGCAAGGGCAGCACGACCTCGAGCACGGCGCCAGGCCGGTTCAGCACGAGCTCGGCGACGAGCTGATCGGCCCCCTCCGCGAGGTTCGAGACCACCGTTGGCGTGGCCTGCCCGCGCAGCACTCGTTCCAGCACCGTGTCCGTCATCGCGGCCACGACCTCCGCGTCGTTGTAGCTGCGGTGGCCGCTGACACCGACTCGGGTCACGTCGAGCTGCTCCGCTTCGGCTTGGCGGCCGACACCAACCACGCGATCAGTGCGATCGCGAGGGCGGTGAGGACGAGCGGCACCCAGATCGTGCCGCCTTCGGGAACCTCGGGCGAGTTGATCGGATCGCCGGAGGGCTTCAGTTCGGCGCGGGCGGCGGCGAGCGCCTGGCCGACGGTGCCGTCGCGCACCGGAAGATCGGGCGTCGCGCCATCGGGCAGGGTCGCCAACATCGACACGTCGTCGCTGCCGCGGTCGATCCCGACGAAGCGGATGGAGGTGTCGTCGGCGGCCGAGCGGATCGAGCTCAAGCCGATGAACTGCAACGTCGCGTACGTCGCGTCGACGGTCGCGAGCGAGCCGTAGACAGCCGTGTCGCCGTAGTCGATCCGGTCGATGTAGCAGTGCGGGCACGGGAACAGGCCCTGCTGCCCGTCGATCGAGGTGTCGTTGATCGCGGCCAGGCGCAGCAGCGACCCGTCGCGGTAACGCGTCACGGCGCCGGTGAGCTCGTAGGTCACGGAGGCCTTCGTCGTCGCCGTGCCTGAGGCATACACACCGTTCTGAGCGGTGATGGGCATACCGTTCAGCTGGAGCAGCCGAGCGCCCGTCGGCACCCGGATGTTGACGGTGTGTGCGACCGTGTCGGTGAACACGTCGTCGACGCGGACCGCGAGCCGTCCGTCAGCGGCGACGCTGGCCGCCCAGGTGATGCTGTCGAGACCCCTGGCCGGGTCCGAGACCTCGACCGAGGGAGCCGGGACGCCGACCCAGGTGATGATCGCGAACACGATCAGCACCGGGATGGCGAGGATCGCGCCGATCGCGCGCAGAGCCTTCGATCCGGCACTGGCGCTCACGAGGCCTCGTCCACCGCGACGACCGTGCCGTCGAGATCGGCGTAGACCGTGGCGAGCGAGCCGCGAGCATCGTCGACCTCGATGTTCCAGACCAGCCCGAACCCGGACGACCGGGCGACATCGAGGCTCACGTTGGCGACGACCGCCTCGGGCACGCGAGCGAGGATGCCCGTGACGAGCTCCGGCAGCACCGACGGATCGATGGAGGCGAGCGGGAACGTGACCTGGTCGTCGAAGCTCGGGTCACTGACGATGAGGTCGTCTCCGGCGCGGTAGACCGCGCTGACCGAGCGGCCGTTCACGCCGTCCTTCTCGTAGTCGAAGATCACCGTGTCGCCATTGATGTACACGCGAGTGAGCTCTGTGGGGTCGTCCGCCGACGCATGCAGGGCGGCAATCGCGCCGGGCAGCGCATCAACGGCTGCGGGCGCAGAGCTGGGCGCGATGCCGGCCGTCTCGCGAGGCACGAGCGCCTGCAACTGCGGTGCGCGCGAGAGGTCGCTGGGCGGGGTCTGCAGGGTGGGGATCGGGATCGCGCCGGCGTCGGGCACGAACAGCTCCCTGCCGCCGCACGAGGTCAGGGTGATCGTCGTGATCACGATCACACAGGTGGCCACGCGTCGCACGTCGGCATCTTGCCACGTACCGATGGTCGTGCTCAGGTTGCCGCGGATGGCTCTCGCTCGTCGTCGACGGTGACGCCGTGCGCCGCCAGCAGCGCCATCGCGAAGTCCGGCATCTGCTCGGGATCGATCGCGATCCCACGCAAGTGCTCGATGCCGCGCAGCTCGGCCAGGTCCGAACCGTGGAAGCGCACGTCCTGGAACCTCGTCTTGGAGAAGTCCGCGCCGGTGAGGTCGCAGTCGAACAACCGCGTCTGCTCGAGGGTCGCGCCACCGAGGTCGGCGTTGCGCATCGGGCACCGCTCGACGAGCAGTCGTTCGGTCGCGGCCATGCGCATGCTCAGCCCATCGATCTTGCAGTCCGCGATGCGCACGTCGCGCACCTTCGCGCTGCTGAGGACGAGGCCGGACATGCGGCAGTTGCGCAGCACGACGCGCGTGAGCACGGCGTCGGCCAGCAGGACCCCGGACAACTCGCAATCCTCGAAGATCGAGTCCACCACGCGTGCCCCCTGCAGGTCGGCGCCCGTGAGCCTGCAGCCCTCGAACCGGCAGCCGCTGACATCGAGTCGGCGCAACGTCTGCCCGGCGAGATCGGCATCCACTCGGACGCGGATCCACTGTGGGTCGTCGAGCAGATCGTCGAGGCCGATGTCACCGAGCTCGTCCTCGAGCCGGGGCTCGATCGGCTGCGCGCTGGTGCGCTTGGGGGAGCGCCCCGGCTTCACGGGTGTCACGGGTGAGACGGCGAGGGCGGCTCGCCGTCGAGCTCGAACATGAGGTCATCGACGTAGCAGTACCACCACTCCTCACCCGGCTCGTACGAGCGGATCAGCGGGTGGTCGGCGTGGGCGTGGAAGTGTGCCGTGGCGTGGCGGTTCGGTGAGCTGTCGCAGCAGCCGATGTGGCAGCACTCCATGCACATCCGCAGGTGTACCCAGCGGCCGCCCATCTGCAGGCAGTCCTCGCACCCGGTGCTGGTCGGGACGACGTCGGCGATCGTGTCGAGGTGCGTGCAGGTGTCGCTGGTCATCGGGCCGATCGTAGACGGTCAGACCGGAAACAGGTTTCGCTTCACGGAGGCCCTGCGAGGTGCCGATATCAATCACGTGAGCGTCAGCGCAGCGATGTCCGACACCCAGGGCTTGATCGCCAGTGGTGCTGACGCGCGCCTGATCCACCTCGCCGAGATCCTCGAGGAGAGCCTCGACTACGTCGCCACCACCGACCTCTACGG
>JAOBWO010000078.1 GCA_025463415.1 Acidimicrobiales bacterium
AGCTCCGACGCATCTGGGGGAATAACCCAGTGCCTAGCGTCGGGTCCTGCTCTTCATTTGTTAACCATTTGGTCGACGACAACAGAAGTGTTCGCCGACCGGAATTGACAAGCAGCTCCATCGCAAAATGCGATGTGCTGCCCGCACTATCGTTCAGTCTTCTCTTCCGTTTTCAAGGAGCCGTAGCTCTGCGACACTCGTCTTCGAGGCTGCCTTGCGGCGTCTCAGTGGCGTTGGTGTCGCGTCCGGTGCGTTTCCGCTGTCCGGAGCGAGGGGAAACACTATCCATCGGGTGGGGTCCCGACAACCCCTCCCTCAAGAAATTTCGAGGAGGTGGTGGTTGGCCTTCCCCTTGCGGAGCAGGAGGTACCGTCCGTGGAGCAGTGCGATGGCCATGAGCTGGGCGTTCTCGTCCAGCTGGACCCCGTTGGCGCGGTATCCCTTCTGCTCCAGGGTGCGTCTCGCGTCGCCATTCGAGGTTGCCAGCTTCGCCTGGACCAACGTGCCGATCGTGTCGGCGAGCTGTGCGGAGGACATCGAGGACGACGGGACCTCGCGGGCCACGACCGCGAGTGCCGCTGGCGAGGCCTGCGTGGGGTCGCCGCCGAAGAGAACGGCAGCTGCCTCGTCCGCGGCGTCGGCAGCCTCTGTGCCGTGCACCATCACGGTGAGCTCGCGAGCGAGCTCACGTTGGGCGAGCCGCTTCTCGGGCGCCTCGGCGTGGGCCGCGATCGTGGCGCGCACATCGTCGAGCGCTCCCAGCGAGAACATCTCCAGGTAGCGGCCGACCATGGCGTCGTCGACCTGGATCCAGAACTGACGAAACGCATAGGGAGACGTCTTGTCCGGATCCAGCCACACCGCGCCGTCGACGGATTTGCCGAACTTGGTGCCGTCGGCCTTGGTGACCAGTGGATGGGTGAGCGCATGGGCAGACTTGCCGAGACCACGGCGGATCAGGTCCACGCCCGCCACGATGTTGCCCCATTGATCCGACCCCCCGGCCTGCAGCTCGACACCGTGGTGCTCGTAGAGGTGGCGGAAGTCGTTGGCCTGCAGCAGCGAGTAGCTGAACTCGGTGAAGGACAAGCCGTTGTCGGAGTCGAGACGGCTCCGCACCGAGTCCTTGGCGAGCATCTGGTTGACCGTGACGAACTTGCCGACGTCGCGGAGGAAGTCGAGCAGGCGCACGGGCTCGGTCCAGTCGGCGTTGTTGACCAGCACCGCTTGGGCGGATCCCGGTGTGAAGTCGAGCAGGCGCTGCAGTTGGAGCTCGATGCGGGACACGTTGTGGCGCAGGGTGTCCAGATCCAGCAGGTTGCGTTCGTCGCTCCGTCCTGACGGGTCGCCGACCATGCCGGTGGCACCGCCGGCCAGGGGGAACGGCTTGTGCCCTGCCATCTGGAAACGGCGCAGGAACAGCTGGCCGACGAGGTGGCCGACGTGCAGAGAATCCGCGGTTGGATCGAAGCCGACGTACAGCGACATCGGGCCCGCGGCGAGGCGGTCCTCGAGATTGGCACGGTCGGTGGTGTCGTGGACCAGGCCACGCGCGGTGAGGTCGGCGAGCAGGTCGGTCGAGGCGCGGTCCATAGCCCGACCATGTTGCCAGGTCCCGGCACGCTTCCCTCGGGCCATTCCGGCGAGGGCACTAGGTTGGCGCCGATGCATCACGCCCTCTCCCTCCCCCCGTTCGGCGCACTGTCGGACCCGCACGTCGTGGCCGAGATCGCGGTGGCTGCCGAGGAGGCTGGTTGGGACGCCGTCTTCGTCTGGGACCACCTCCTCCGCCCCGTGGAGCAGGCAACGCTCATCGCCGACCCGTGGGTGACGCTGACGGCGATCGCGATGCGGACGAGCCGGGTCAAGATCGGTCCGATGGTGACGCCCATCGCCCGCCGCCGGCCGTTGAAGCTGGCTCGGGAGATCGCCACCCTCGACATGGCCTCACGGGGTCGGTTGATCCTCGGCCTCGGCCTCGGCGTCGACTCCGGTGGCGAGCTGACGCGCACGGCCGAGGAGCTGGACCCGAAGGTGCGCGGATCGATGCTCGAAGAGGGTGTGCGCCTGCTCGACCAGATGTTGCGCGGCGAGCACGTCGAGCACCACGGCACGCACTTCACGGTGGATGGCATCACCCTCGCGCCGACCGGAATGCAGACACCTCGTGTGCCGTTCTGGTTGGCCACGCGCGGCGACAACCTCGCGCCCGTGCGCCGTGCCGCGCGGTACGAGGGTCTCTGCCCGACCGTGATCACCCCGGACCGCCTCGGCGAGCTGGTCGAGCTCGTCGGCACGGAGCGCGGATCGCTCGAGGGCTACGACTTCGCGGTGATGACGACCCCTGACCACCCCGTCGAGGCGTTCGAGCGCCAGGGCGCGACCTGGGCGATCCACGAGATGAAGCCACATCACACGGTCGACGAGATCATGCAGGTCATCGCGACCGAGCTCGGCTGAGTCGGCGGCGATGACCGGCCCCACGCAGTTCTCCGTCGAGCAGGCCCTCACGGCACAGGCCGATTCGTGCGCGCTGGCGGGCTCACCGTTGTACGCCACGCTCCTCAGGGGCCTCGTTGCCGATCATCGCGTCGGCGGCGTGACTGCGACGCTCCTGGAGGGCGTCAGCGAGCAACCGGTGCACGACGCGCTGCCATTGCGGTACCTCGCGACCGCCCACCGGCTCGCGCTCGCCGGTGGCGCTCCGGAGCTGGCTGCGCAGTATCCCTCCTGCGGTGGGGAATGGGCCGGCGACCCAGGGGTGGTCGAGGCGTTCCTGCACACGGCCGCCGGCAACCCCGACGAGTTCTTCGCCGGCCTCCGTCGCAACGTGCAGACCAACGAGGTCGGACGGGCCGCTGTCCTGGCGTCGGGCTTCGCATGGATCGCGCGGCGGTTCGGGCTCCCGCTCGACCAGATCGAGCTCGGCGCCTCGGCCGGTCTGCTGTCGCGATGGGATCACTTCGGGTACGACACGGGCCGATCGCGCTGCGGTGACGCGACCAGCGAGCTGCAATTCGGCGCCGACTGGTGGCAGGGCGAGCCTCCCGACCTCTCCGGTGACCCCACTGTCATCCGGCGCCGCGCCAGCGACATCACCCCGATCGACATCCGCAACGACGTCGGCCGGACGACGATGGTCTCGTTCGTCTGGCCCGACCAGCTCGTCCGGGTCCGCCGTCTCCAGACGGCGATCGAGATCGCCCGAGCCGTGCCGCTGCAGATCGATCCTGCCGACGCCGGCGCGTGGCTGACCGCGCAGCTCGCGCCCGGCCTCGCCCCTGACGCAGCGACGGTCGTCTTCCACTCGATCGTCTGGCAGTACCTGCCGGCCGCCACGCGCGACGCTGTGCGCAGCGCGCTGCACGTCGCTGGTGAACGTGCGACCCGATCGGCTCCGTTGTGCTGGTTGCGGATGGAGCCGGCGACATCGGACCACGCCGACCTGCGCGTGACGACCTGGCCGGGTGGCGACACTCGCCACCTCGCCGATGTCGGCTACCACGGCGCATACATCCACTGGCTGGCTCCGGGCGAGTGAACATCGGCGAGTGAGAGTCGGCGACTGAGCGACTGAAACCACGTCGACTCGACGGTCCGTCTCACGTGCCGGACGATGCCACCCATCGCCACGGCGTGTCGACGCCGACGCTGATCCCGATCCGCGGCGTGATCAACGGAGCGTCCGGCGGCGCCACGCCATCGTCGTACAGACCGATCCCGCCGCCGACGCACAGGTCCACGCCGTTCGCGGTGAGGTCCAGCGCGAACGCCTGGCACAGCTTGCCGGGACCGTCGGCCAGGTGCAGGTTCCGACCTCGACGCGCCGCCATCACGTCCAGCCCCGCGATCGGCGTGACCGCGCGGAGCAGGACCGCCTGCCCGTCGCCCACGTGGCCGGTCACGACGTTCGCACAATGGTGCATCCCGTAGCTGAAGTACACGTAGAGGTGACCGGCACGTCCGAACATGACCGCGTTGCGCTTGGTGACGCCGCGGAAGGTGTGACTGGCCGGGTCGGTGGAGGCGTACGCCTCGACCTCGACGATCCTGCCGATGCACGGTCCGGCGACCAGCAGCTTGTTGAGCAGCTCCGGCGCGACCACGTGCGAATCGCGGGCCAGGAACGATCGACGGAGCCGGCGCATCAATCGAGACGTTCGCGCACGATCTCGGGGATCCGCGTCGGTTGGTTCTTGCCGGGGACCACGCTGACGTAGGTGATGGTCGCCTCGAACCGTGGATCGCCGCCGCACGTTCCGACGATCGCGACGTCGAAGCTCGCATTCCCCCAGCGGCCGACGGTGCACGCCAGTTGGGCGGTCTCGCCCATCACCAGGGGTGCGTGCCATGTGACCGTCGCGGTCTTGAGCATGAAGTCGAAGCCCAACGATTCGAAGCCGCTGCCGTCCGGGGTCAGCACCGCGCGGAACCACGAGTCGATCGCATCGTCGCAGTAGGCGAGGTAGTTCGCGTTGAACACGACCTTCTGCATGTCGCACTCGCCGTAGCGGACGCGGACAGCGTGGACGTAGGGCGTCGACATCAGCGGATCATCACCGGCCGGCGGCCCAGTCCGACCAACGCGCCAGCGCGGCGCGGAACCGCACCAGCTGATCGGCGACGGCCGCAGGACCGGCACCACCGCGAGTGGTCCGGCGGGTCACGGAGACGCCCGGTGCGACCAGCGTGGCCGCATCGGGACCCAGCTGTGGGTGCGCGGTGACGAGGTCGCGCAGCGATCCCCCACCCGCCAGCGTCGTGCGCACCAGCGCCCCGACGATCGCGTGGGCCTCGCGGAACGGAACCCCGCGGATCACCAGCCACTCTGCGAGATCCGTCGCCGAACCGGTCTCGCTGTCGGCCGCCGACTGCATCCGCGCGGTATCGAACGTCGCGGTGGCGATCATGCCCGTGAGCGCACCGAGCCCGAGCCGGACCTGGTCCATCGCGTCGAACAGCGGCTCCTTGTCCTCCTGGTAGTCACGGTTGTAGCTGAGCGGAAGTCCCTTCATCGTCGCCAGGAACCCGGTGAGGTCGCCGATGATCCGGCCCGCCTTGCCGCGAGCCAGTTCGGCGATGTCCGGGTTCTTCTTCTGCGGCAACATCGACGAGCCCGTCGCGTAGCCGTCGTCGAGGCGGGCGAAGCCGAACTCCTCGGTGGTCCAGAGCACCCATTCCTCGCCGATCCGGGACAGGTTGATCGCGACCATCGTCAGGTCGAACAGCGCCTCGGCGATGTGGTCCCGCGAGCCGACGGCATCGAGCGAGTTCTCGAACACCGAGCCGAAGCCCAGGTCCGCGGCAGTCACCATCGGGTCGAGCGGTAAGGAGGACCCGGCCAGTGCTCCCGCGCCGAGCACCGAGACGTCGACGCGGACCAGCGTGTCGCGGATGCGGTCCACATCGCGGCCGAGCGCCCAACCGTGCGCCAACAGGTGGTGCGCCAAGAGCACCGGCTGGGCGCGCTGCAGGTGCGTGTAGCCGGGCAGGTACGTGTCGCCGGACTCGACCGCCCGATCGAGCAGCACATGCTGCAGTGCCGTGATGCGACCGGCGATCACGCGCAGCTCTCGCTTCAACCAGAGGCGCACACCGGTGGCCGACTGGTCGTTGCGGCTCCGGCCTGTGTGCAGCTTGCCGCCGGCGGCACCGGCGAGCTCGGTGACCCGGCGCTCGATCGCGGTGTGGATGTCCTCGTCGCTGGGGAAGAAGACGAAGGTGCCGGAGACCATCTCGGCGGCCACGGTGTCGAGCGCGCTCAGCACCGAGTCACGCTCGGTCTCGGTGATGATCCCGGCGGTGGCAAGGCCACGGACGTGTGCACGCGAGCCCTCGACGTCGTCCGGCCACAGGCGCTGGTCGAACGACAGGCTCTCCGTGAACGCCATCAGCTCCTCGGCCGGCCCGCCCTCGAACCGCCCGTGCCAGAGCGTCTGGGCGCCGAGTTGGTGATCGTCAGGGAGTGCGGCATCGCTGTCGGTCATGGCCGCACCGGGTCAACCCCGGCCAGGTCGCGCAGCTTGGCTGCCAGCTTGGCACCCGTGGTCGTCTCGTCGGCGATCACCAGGAGGGTGTCGTCACCCGCCACCGTGCCGAGCACGCCGGTCATGCCTGAGCGGTCGAGCGCGGACGCCACGACGTGAGCGCAACCTGGCGGTGTGCGGATGATGACGTTGTGGTGGGCGTGGCGGACCTCGGCCACCCACTCCCCCATGACGCGACGCAGCTGGTCCTCGGGCGCGATCCGGTTCGGCTCGTACTCGGGGATGGCGTAGACCGTGTCGCCCCCAGGAACGCGCACCTTCACCGCACCGAGGTCCTCGAGATCGCGCGACACCGTGGCCTGCGTGGCACTGATGCCTTCGGTGGCGAGGAGGTCCAGCAGCTGCGGCTGGCTGGTCACCGGATGCTTTCCGATCAGTCGCGAGATGGTCTGTTGGCGCTGCACCTTGGTGGTCATCGGTGGAGATCCGTTCGTTCGGTGTCGGCGAGCAAGAAGGCGAGCAGGCCCCGCGCGGCGTGCATCCGGTTGTGGCCTTGGGCGAACACCCGCGAACGAGGTCCGTCGATCACCTCGGCCGACACCTCCAGCCCGCGGTAGGCCGGGAGGCAGTGCATGAAGATCGCACCCGGCCCGGCGGCATCGAGCAGGCCGGCGTTGACCTGATAGCGGCCGAAAACCTCCATCCGCTCCGCCTTCTCCATCTCCTGACCCATCGAGGTCCACGTGTCCGTGTGGACGGCATCGGCGTCGGCAACCGCACTGACGGGATCGCGCGACTGCACGATCGTTCCGGCTCCGAGCCCGTCGATCCGCGCCAGATCGTCGTCGGAGGCTTCGTAGCCCTCCGGGCATCCGAGGCGAACGTGGGCGCCGAGCATCACGCACGCCTCCGACAGCGACCGGGCGACATTGTTGAAATCGCCCACGTAGGCGATCGTGCGGTCGCGCAGGTCGCCGAACTCGGCGATCATCGTCATCGTGTCGGCGAGGGCCTGGAGCGGATGGCTGTGGTCGCTGAGCATGTTCACGACGGGGACGTCGCTGACAGCAGCCATCCGCGCCACGATCCGGTGGTCGAACACCCGAGCCGCGAGCACGGCGTGGTAACCGGCCATGATCCGGGTGACGTCCTCGACGGTCTCGCGGGTGTCGAAGCCGACTTCTTCGCCACGCGTGTACACCGGATGACCGCCGAGCTGGACCACGGCCATCTCCATGCTCTGCCGGGTGCGGTTGGACGGCTTCTCGAAGATCAGAGCCGCGCCGAGGTGACGCATCGGGCAGCGCAGCGATTCGATCGGCGCAACACCGAGCTGCAGGACCTCGTCCAACTCGGCCACCGACAGATCGGTGACGTCGAGGAAGTGGCGGGTCACCCGAGCACTCCGCGCAGCGCCGCCACGGCCTCGTCGATCTCCGCCCGGGAAACGGTCAACGGCGGCGCGAAGCGCAGTGCCGTTCCGGTCACCGCGTTGCTGACCACACCGGCCTCGAGCAGGCGCAGGTACACGTCCTTCGAATCCGTTCCGGGCGTGAGCTCGGCAGCCACGAGCAGGCCTTGGCCACGTACGAACGAGACTCCCGGAACCGCCGCGAGCTGGTCGCGCAGGTACGCACCCTGAGACGCGGCCAGCGCCGGGGCATCGATCCGGCGCATCTCCGTGATGACGGCACGCACCACCGCCGCGGCCAGCGCGTTGGCGCTGTAGGTGCTGCCGTGGTCGCCCGGCTGGAAGGCCGTCGCGACGTCGGTGCGCGCCCAGATCGCGCCGACCGGGAAGCCGTTGCCCATCGCCTTGGCCATGGTCACGACATCGGGGACGACGTCGTCGTGCTGGAAGCCGAACCACCGGCCGGTGCGACCGAAGCCGGTCTGGACCTCGTCGACCATCATCAGCATCCCGCGCTCGTCGCACAGATCACGGATCGCGCGGAGGTAGCCCGGCGGTGAGGGCACCACGCCGCCCTCGCCCTGGACGGTCTCGATCAGGATCGCGCTGACCGTCGGGTCGACCGCCGCGCGCAACGCGTCGACGTCGCCGAACGCGACGTGGCGGAAGCCGTCGGGCCTCGGGAAGAACGGCTCGTGCTTGGCGGGCTGACCGGTGGCGGCGAGCGCAGCGAGCGTGCGGCCATGGAAGCTCCCGTAGGCCGACACGACCGCGTGGCGGCCACGGCCACCGAACTTACGGGCCAGCTTGAGGGCCGCCTCGTTCGCCTCCGCACCCGAGTTGCAGAAGAACGTGAGACCGTCGAGGCCGGTGGCTTCGCGCAGCAACGCGTTGACCATCTGCGCGGCGTCGATCGCCATTGGGTTGGCGAACAGGTTGGACACATGCATCAGGGTCGCGGCCTGCTCGGTGATCGCCGCTGTGATCGCGGGATTTGCGTGGCCGAGACCGATCACGGCGAGACCACCGAGGAAGTCGAGGTACCGCTTGCCCTCGGTGTCGTAGAGCTCGGTGCCGACGCCACGCGCGAACGTGATCGCCGGTGCGGCGAAGACGGGCATGAACGGGCTCGGGTTGTCGTCGGTGAACACGGGCGCGATCACGATGGGGCTCCTGGGGTCGTGGTGGGAACGGACAGCTGTTGCACCATCGTGCCGATGCCTGCGTCGGTGAACAGCTCGAGGAGCAACACGTGTGGGATCCGGCCATCCAGGATGTGCGCGCGCCGGACGCCGTTGCGCACTGCCTGGACGCAGCTCTCGACCTTCGGGATCATCCCGCCGGCGATCGTGCCGTCGACCATCAACGCATCGAGCTCGTCGGGCGTGGTCTGGCGGATCAAGCTCGTCGCATCCGAGACGACGCGACGCAGACCTTCGATGTCGGTGAGGTAGACGAGCTTCTCCGCAGCGAGGGCCTCGGCGATCGCGCCGGCGCCGGTGTCGGCGTTGATGTTGTAGGCCTGCCCGGCGAGGTCGCTGCCGATCGTCGCGATGACGGGGATCAGGTCCTCGTTGAGCAGCCGGTTGACGATCGTGGGGTTGACGTCGGTGACGTCGCCGACGAAGCCGAGCTCGGGGTCACGCGCTTCCGCGATGATCAGCCCGGCATCGGCACCGGACACGCCGACCGCGAGCGGCCCGTGCACGTTGATCGCCGACACGAGCTGCGGGTTCACCTGACCGAGGAGCACCATCCGGGCGATGTCGATGGTCTCGGCATCGGTGACGCGTAACCCGTTGCGGAACTCGGTCGTCTTGCCGAGCCGCGACATCAGGTCGCTGATCTGTGGTCCGCCGCCGTGGACCACGACCGGGCGCATCCCGACGGCATGCATCAGCACGATGTCTTCGGCGAACAGTGCGAGCGCGTCGCTCTCGCTGGCTCCTGCGAGTGCGTTGCCGCCGTACTTGACGACGACCGTCTTGCCGGCGAAGCGCCGGATGTACGGCAGCGCTTCGACGAGGACATCGGCCTTGAGCTGCGGACTGGAGACCTCGTGCGCCGTGGGCTCGCTCACGGAGAGACCCCGACGGAGGTCAGACCCGCCGTCTCGTCGAGCCCCAGCGCGACGTTGGCCGACTGAACTGCACCACCGCTGGCGCCCTTGGTGAGGTTGTCGATCGCGCAGATCACCATCACCCACCCCGTGCGGGCATCGTGCCGCGCGGTGATGTGCACGGCGTTGGAGCCCTGGGTGGCCTTCGTCGACGGCGATTCCTTGCGCACCGCGACGAAGGGCTCGCCGGCGTACGCATCGCGCAGCGTCGAGAGCAGCGCGTCGGTGCTCAGCTCTGCGCCGTCCGCAGGACGGGCGTAGCACGTCGAGAGGATGCCCCGGTTCATCGGCGCGAGGTGCGGCGTGAAGAGCACCTGCGCACCGACCACCTGCTCGATCTCGGGCGTGTGGCGATGGTCGAGCAGACCGTAGGCCTCGAAGTTCTCGTCGACCGTGCAGAACATGCTCACGTGCTTCAGCGCCCGGCCGGCACCGGTGATCCCGGTGGCGTTGTCGACGATGATCCCGGAGGTCTCGATCAGGCCCCTCGCCACCAACGGCTGGAGCGCGAGGCTGGCGGCGGTGACGTGACAGCCCGGCGTGGCGACCAGCCGCGCGCCTTTCAGCTCCGTGCGATACAGCTCCGGCAGCCCGTAGACCGCCTCGGCCAGCATCTCCGGTTGGTCGTGAGAGAACCCGTACCAGCCGGGGTACAGCGACGAGTCCTTGAGTCGATACGCAGCCGATAGGTCGACGACGCACCCGACCTTGCCGACCAGCTTCGGCGCGAGCTCCATCGACGCCTCGTGGGGCAGCCCGAGGAAGACGAGGTCGAGCCCGGCCGCCTCGGTCTCGTCGAACTCGGTGAAGACGAGGTCGGGGTAGTGGACAGCCAAGGAGGGGTACAGCGAGCTGGCCAGCGTGCCGGCCTGGGTGTCGCCGGTGGCGACGACGACCTCGTAGTCCGGGTGCACAGCAGCGAGCCGCAGCAACTCGGCGCCGGTGTAGCCGCTCGCCCCGATGATCCCGACTCTGATGGTGCCCGATCTGGCCATAGACGCATGATCATACACAACTGTGCATGATCATCCAACAACACTCCGCCTTTTCCGAATGCCCGTGCTGGTGCAGAATGAACCCGTGGAGGACACCACTCGGCCCGCAGGATCGACGAAGGGCTCGCTGTTGGTCGCAGCGCCACTGCTCGACGAGCCGACGTTCCATCGCACGGTCGTCTACATGCTCCAGCACACCGAAGAGGGCGCGCTCGGCTTGGTGATCAACCGCCCCACCGATGAGGACCAGCTGCCAGGTCTCGATCCGTGGATGTTCGAGCTCTCCCAGCCGCAGGTGATCTTCTCCGGTGGGCCCGTCCAGGCGAACACGTTGATCGGTGTGGCTGCGGTGACCGAAGGCGACGACGCCGCTGGCTTCGTGTCGATCGAGGACGGGCTCGGAACGGTCGACCTCGGCCAAGTGCCGAGCGAGATCGCCGAGGGACTGCAGAGTCTGCGCCTGTTCCGGGGCTACTCGGGGTGGGGGCCGGGTCAGCTCGAGGACGAGCTGGACGAGGGTGCGTGGCTGGTCCTGCACGCCGATCGCAGCGACATCTTCTCCGCCCATCCGCAGGGTCTGTGGCGCAACGTCCTGCGCCGCACCGGCGGGCGCACCGCGCTGCTCGCCGACGCCCCCGACGACCTCTCCTGGAACTGATTCCGATTGTCTCGCACGCCGCCTCCGGCGCCGGGGCGCCTTTGGCGACGGCTCGAGATCGTTGCTGGTCAGTCGGGCAAGCCCTCCTTCCCGATTTCAGGTGCGGAGCACGGCGCCGAGCTTGGTGGTGGCGGCGATCACCTTGGATCGCACCTCGGCTGTCTCGGCATCGGTGAGCGTGCGGTCCATCGCCTGCAGCCGCAGCCGATAGGCGAGGCTGCGCGAGCCGTCGGGCACGCCCGCCCCGCGGTAGCTGTCGAACAGGGCGAGATCGACGAGCAGCGCGCCGCCGGCCTGGCGGATCGCCTTGTCGATCTTCTCGGCGGGCGTGGTGTCGGCCACGACGAACGCGAGGTCGAAGTCCGTCGACGGGTACCTGCTGGTCGCCTTCCACTGCGTGATCTTCGGCTCGTTGGCCAGCAGCCGGCTCAGATCCAGCTCGAGCCAAGCGATCCGCTCCGTGACCTCGAACGCGTCGATCACGTCCGGGTGGATCTCGCCGACCGCACCGACTACGTCGCGGCCGATCGACAGCGTCGCCGAACGGGTCGGGTGCATGCCGGAAGGCACGAGCGATTGATCGACGCGCGCGCCGAAGCCCATCGTGTTGACCAGCTCGCGCCACAGGGTCATCGCGGCCGTCGCATCCTGGCCGGCGAGGGCCACGGCGAGGCCCTCGTACTCGGGCGGCAGCTCGGTGCTGCGATCGCCGGGCGGGTAGACGTGGCCGATCTCGAACAGCGCGACGCCGGTGCCGCGGTGTGACTCGTTGAACGCGATCGCCTTGAGCATCCCCGCCCGCATCGACGGGCGGAGGAGGTCCTCACCGACCACCAGTGGATTGGTCACCCGGATCGCGTCGGCCGGCAGACCGGCGGCGACGAGATCGGAGGGGCTGAGGAAGGTGTCGGTGATCACTTCGTCGAGACCGTGCCCCAAGAGCACCTGTCGCAACGCGCGTCGGCGCAGCTGCACCGGGCTGAGCCGGCCATGGCCCGTGACGTCGGGTTCGGTCGACGTGGGGACCGCCTTGCCGAGCTTGTCGTAGCCGTAGTGGCGAGCGACCTCCTCGACGACGTCGATCTCCGCGGTGCTGTCCGGCCGCCATGAGGGCAGGTTCACCGTGAGCACGTCGTCGTGGCTGGCCGTGACGACGTAGCCGATCGGGTCGATCAGCGCGGTGATCGTCGGTGCGTCGAGGTCGGTCCCGAGGATGCGGTTGACCTGGCTGACTCGCACCGAGACGGGGCGATGCTCCGGCGGAAGCGATTCGTGCCGGGCGTCGGCGGCGCCGACGTGGACGACGAGGTCCGGACATGTCTCGCGCAGCAGATCGACGAACCGTTGCTGGGCGTTGGGCATGCCGTACGGATCGACGCCGCGCTCGAAGCGGCCCGACGCTTCGGAGCGGAGACCGAGGCGGTTCATCGTGCGGGTGATCGCGGTCTGCTCGAAGTGCGCGATCTCCAGCGCGACCACGGTGGTGGACTCGGAGATCTCACTGTCGAGACCACCCATCACGCCACCGATGCCGATCGGCACGTCGTTGGCGTCGCAGATCAGCAGGTCGTCTGCGGTGAGGTCGCGCACCGCGCCGTCGAGGGTGGCGATCTGCTCGCCTTCGGAGGCCAACCTGACCCGGAACCCACCGCCGCCGAGGGTGTCGAGGTCGTAGGCGTGGTTCGGCTGGTTGAGCTCCAGCATCACGTAGTTGCTGACGTCGACGACGTTGTTGATCGGGCGCATGCCGGCGGCTGTCAACCGCCGACGGATCCACTCCGGGGACGAGCCGACGCGGATCCCGGAGAGCACGATCGTGGTGAAGCGGGGGCATCGTTCGCCATCGACCAGTTCGACCGCAGCGGTGCGAGGTTCGCCGCCGGCCGCTACGTCGGTGACCGCCGGGGTGACCGCGACGCCGAGGTGCGCGCCGAGATCGCGGGCGACACCACGGTGACCCCAGCAGTCGGGTCGGTTGCGGGTGAGATCGATGTCGAACACCGTCTCGGCCTGGAGGCCCAGTGCTTCGCCGTACGGCACCCCGACGGGAGTGCCGACGGGCAGGATCAGAATCCCGGCGTGGTCGTCGCCCAGCCCCAGCTCGCGTGCCGAGCAGAGCATGCCCTGGGAATCGATGCCCAGGATCGGACGCGGTTCGATGACCCGACCGTCGGGCATCGCGGTGCCGGGAGTGGCCAGCGGGATGATGTCGTCGGGCTGCATGTTGAACGCGCCGCACCAGACGTGGCGCTCGACGCCGTCGCCGGCCTCGACCCACACGCGTTGCACCTTGGCCGCGTCGGGGTGGCGCTCGGTGCGCAGCACCCGCGCGGTGATCACGCCGGCAACGGTGGACCCGACGTGCAGGACCTCTTCGACCTGCATGCCCAGTTGGGTCAGGTCGGCAGCAATCGATTCGACGTCGTCGCCGACGGGGGCGAGGTTGTTCAGCCAGGACAGGACGATCTTCATGGTGTGAGGGTCTCCGGCCTAGAACTGCTCGATGAAGCGGATGTCGTTGCTGAACATGTCGCGGAGGTCGTCCACGCCGTGGCGCTCGCGGGCCATCCGGTCGATGCCGAAGCCGAACGCGAACCCGCTCCACACCTCGGGATCGAGACCTCCCGCGCGCAGCACATTGGGGTGCACCATCCCGCACCCGCCGAGCTCGATCCAGGTGCCGTCCGGACGGCGGATGTCGAACTCCGCGGAGGGTTCGGTGAACGGGAAGTAGTTCGGGCGCAGGCGGCTGCTGAAGCCACTGCCGAAGAAAGCCTTCGTGAAGGCGTCGATGGTGCCGGCGAGGTGGGCCATGGTGATGTTGCGGTCGACGACGAGGCCTTCGATCTGGTGGAAGACCGGCATGTGCGTGGCATCGGGCGTGTCGCGGCGGAAGACCTTGCCCGGCATCACCATGTAGATCGGCGGCGCGATCTGCTGCATGACGCGGATCTGCACCGGCGAGGTGTGGGTGCGCAGCAGGACCGTGCCATCGTCGTGGTAGTCCGTGAAGAGCGTGTCGAAGCCGCTGCGCGCAGGGTGGCTGCGCGGCATGTTCAGCGCCTCGAAGTTGTAGAAGTCGGTCTCGACCTCGGGACCTTCGGCGACCTGGAACCCGAGCCCGACGAACACGTCCTCGAGCCGCTCCCAGGCCTGGGTGGACAGGTGCGGATGGCCGCGACGCTGACGCCCGACCACCTCGGTGAGGTCCAGCCGCTCCGCTGCGATCCGGGCTGCCGTCTGCTCGGCGCCGAGCGCAGCCGAGCGCGCGTCGAGCGCGGCCTGCACCGCAGTGATCGCCTCGTTGATCGCCTGCCCGACGGTCTTGCGCTCCTCGACCGGCGACCCGCCGAGCCGAGTCTTGAGACCCGAGAGCGGACCCTTCTTGCCGAGCACCTCAGCATCGACGGAGCGCAGCTCGTCGGAGCTGGTCGCTGCGGCGACGCGGGCCAGACCGGCCTCGCGCGCCTGACGGACATCATCGATCATCGGGAGAACCTTTCGGAGATCGGAAAACGCTAGCGGTGCGACCGCTGCCGAGCGGCTTCGAATACCACGACCGTCGTGGCCATCGCCACGTTCAGGCTCTCCGCGCGGCCGGCGTGTGGGATGGAGATCCAGCGGTCGATCGGGATCTGCGGGTCGACGCCGTGCGCCTCGCTGCCCATCACCAGCGCGAACGGCTCGGCAAGATCGGCGTCGGTGTACGCATCGCCGCGGTGGGACGAGGTGCCGACCAGCGGGAGTCCGAGGTGCTGCAGATCGTGCAGCGCGACGTCGGCCACGACCGGCACGTGGAACAACGCACCTGCTGAGGCACGCACGACTTTGGGGTTGAACGGATCAACCGAGCCGGTGACGAGCACCACGCCATCCGCGCCGGACGCCTCGGCCGAGCGCAGGATCGTGCCGAGGTTGCCGGGATCCGAGACACGATCGCAGACGACCACCATCGACGCGCCGGCGAGATCCGTGACGCGTCGATCCGGGATGCGCACGACGGCGAGGACCGGCTGCGGTGACTCGGTGGATGCGATCCGCTCCATCACGTGCGGGGCCAGCTCGAACACGGCGCCGTCGCTGTCGACGGGCTGGCCTCGCGGGTCGACGTACTGCGCCTCGATCTCCCAACCACCGGCAACGGCTTCCTCGATCAGGATCCGGCCCTCGACGACGAACGCACCCTCGTCCGAACGAGCGCTGCGGCGCCCGATGAGGCGCCGCAGTCGCTGGATCTGAGGGTGTTGGTAGCCGTACTGGTAGCCCGGCTGGAATTCCCGGGGATCGGTCAGGCGAGTGCTGCCTTCGCGGCTGCCACCAGGTGACC
>JAOBWO010000095.1 GCA_025463415.1 Acidimicrobiales bacterium
AGGATCTCGGCGTTGCCCGTGTCCGGCGCCTGACAGCCGAAGATCGTCGGCGCGAAGGCGGAGCGACCGAGGATCTCGTTCATGTAGGCGAGGTTGACCTGACCGTAGCCCTGGCCGCCGAGCTCCGGACGGAGGTGGCACGACCACAACCCTCGGTCGCGGACGCGCTGCTGCAACGGCCGGATGACCTCGTCGTACAGCGGGTGAGCCTTGTCGTAGATCACCTCCTCGGCGCCGTGCGCGGTGTCGAGGGGTTCGATCTCCGCGGCCACGAACTCACGGATCCAGTCGAGCTGTGCGGCGAAGCCGGGTTCGATCTCGAAGTTGGCCATGGTCAGCGTCCTCTCCAGTGCGGCGGACGTTTCGCGACGAACGCGTTCAGAACCTCGCGCACCGCTCGTTCGACGATCATTCGATTCGTTCCCCCAGGCTCGACTCGAAGTGAGTAGAATCGAAGTCTACTTGTGGACCGTCGAGCGGATCGAGGCGTGGTGAAGAGCGAGCCGGAGGACGAGGCGGTGAACGAGGCGGTCAACGAGGTGAAGCACGAACCCGTTCACGACGAACGGCCGGGGCATCGCATCGTCGGCAGCGACGACCTCCCGCCCGCGCAGCAAAAGCGATGGGACGCGATCGTGCGCGCCGCGCTGGAGCTGCTCGACTCCGACGGTGACTACGACCAGATCCAGATGCGCGACGTGGCGGCCCGCGCGGACGTCGCGCTCGGCACGCTCTACCGCTACTTCGCCTCGAAGGAGCACCTGTACGCCGCGGTGATGGCCGTCTGGTTCCGCTCGTTCCACCGCGGGCTCGAACGGCAACGGCTGCCCGAGGACCCTGGCGAGGCGTTGAAGGAGCTGCTCAGCCGGGCGATCAAAGCCTTTGCGAAGAAGCCGCAGTTCCTTCGCGTCGAGATCGTGCTCGAAGGATCGACCGACGTCTATGCCAACGAGTTGTTCAGCGAGTCCAGTGCCAGCTACGTCGCCGCGTATCGAGAGGTGCTCGCAGGGCTCACCGAGACCGAGATCCGCAGGATCGAGACGATGGTCGGTTGCGTGCTCACGACCAAGCTGCACCGGTTCGCGCTCGGCCGCGACCCGATCGAGCGAGTCCTCGACGATGTGCTCGGCTCGGTCGATCTCGTCTTCTCTCCGCCTCCGCAGGTGCACCGGGTCCGGCGCGCTGCGGTGACACCGGTGCGCAGCACGCGCTGACGAACGTCACACGCGGTTGACTTGCCGTCCGCACGATCCGTCGAGTTAGAATCTCGTTCTACATCGCGAGGGGTATCGATGGATTTCGACGACACACCTGAAGAGGCAGCGTTTCGCCAAGAGGCCAACAGCTGGCTGTCTGCGCACGCCGAGACGAAGTCGGACCGCACGCTCGTGCGGGGCATGACCGACGCGTTCTCCGACGAGGAGACGCTGCACGTCAAGGAGTCGAAGGCGTGGCAGGCGACGCTGTTCGAACATGGCTGGGCGGGCATCACCTGGCCCACCGAGCATGGTGGCCGGGGCGGGAGCTCCGTGCAGCAGATGATCTTCAACCAGGAGCTCGCCAAGTTCGACATCCCCCAGAGCGTCTTCGCACAGGGCATCGGCATGGCGGGCCCGACGCTGATCCACCACGGCACGCCCGAGCAGCAGGCGCGGTACCTGCCGCCGATGCTGCGCGGCGACGAGCTGTGGTGCCAGCTGTTCTCCGAGCCGGGCGCAGGCTCAGACCTCGCGGCCTTGTCGACCAAGGCCGAGCTCGACGGTGAGGAGTACGTCGTCAACGGGCAGAAGGTGTGGACGTCGAGCGCGCACTACAGCGACTGGGGCATTCTGCTCGCACGCACCAATCCCGATGTGCCCAAGCACCAGGGCATCACCTACTTCCTCGTCGACATGCGCACGCCCGGCATCGACGTGCGGCCGCTCCGGCAGATCACGGGGGCAGCGCACTTCAACGAGGTCTTCCTCACCGATGTGCGGATCCCCAAGGAGAACGTCGTCGGCGAGGTCAACCGGGGGTGGGGCGTGACGATGACGACGCTCACCAACGAGCGCACCCTCATCGGCGGCAGCGTGAGCAACCCTGTGGAGGACCTGCTCCGCCTCGCCGACCGATTCGGCGGCCGCACCGATCCCAACCGTCGCCAGGACCTCGCCGCGACATACATCCGGATGCAACTGTTGACGTTCCTCGGCTGGCGGGTGCAGAGCGCGGTCAGCAAGGGCAAGCAGCCGGGACCGGAGAGCTCGGTGCTGAAGCTGGCCTACACCCGTCAGCTGAGCGCGATCGGTGATCTCGGCCTGGCGATCGCCGGGGCGAGCGGGATGTTGTCCGACGCCGACGATCCCGATGTGTTCGCGTGGACGCAGACCTTCCTCGGCCAGTGGGCCAGCCGCATCGGCGGCGGCACCGATGAGGTGCAACGCAACATCGTCGCCGAGCGAGTTCTGGGCCTTCCCGGCGACATCCGGGTCGACAAAGACGTTCCCTTCCGCAGCATCCCCCGTTGAACCAAACCCCCAGCACCATCCGGAGCAGAGCATGACAACGACCGACAACTACACGATCATCTCGTCCGACACGCACGCCGGCGGCAGCCACGCGATGTACCGCGAGTTCCTCGACCCGAAGTGGCGCGACGAGTTCGACGCCTGGCGCGGTGGGTACAAGAACCCGTTCTCCGATCTCGGTGACCAGCGCCGGTTCCGCAACTGGGACGACGACATGCGCAACACCCAGCAGGACGAAGACGGCGTCGTCGGGGAGGTCATCTTCCCGAACACGGTGCCCCCGTTCTTCCCCAGCTTCGTGCTGTTCGCTGCGCCGCCCAAGCCCGACGACTACGAGCGCCGGCGGGCAGGGATCCAGGCCCACAACCGTTGGCTCGAGGACTTCTGCAACCGCTTCCCGGAGCGTCGCGCCGGCATCGGCCAGATCTTCATCCACGACATCGACCACGCGATCGAAGACGTGATCTGGATCAAGGAGCACAACCTCCGGGGTGGCATCCTGCTGCCGACGATCCCGCCCGACGTCGACTGGATCAAGCCGCTCAACCACCCGGACTACGACCGACTCTGGAAGGTCTGCGAGGACCTGGAGGTGCCGATCAACTGCCACGGTGGCACCGGGTCGCCGGCGTACGCGCCGCTGCCATCGTCGGCGCTGATCATGCTGTCCGAGGTCGCTCACTACTCGCGCCGTCCGTTGCTGTTCCTCCTGCTGTCCGGCGTGTTCGAGCGCTTCCCGAAGCTCAAGTTCATCATGACCGAGCAGGGATGCGCGTGGCTGCCGCCACTGCTCGACCAGCTCGACGGCGTGCTCAAGGCCGTCCGCGACAAGGGCGCGGTCGGCGAGCTGCGCTTCAAGCCCGAGCACATCCTGCCGAAGTCGGCCACGGAGTACGTGCAGCAGAACGTCTGGATGGGCGTGAGCTTCCCGTCGCGGGTCGATGTCCTCGCCACCCGTGAGGTGCTCGGCGTCGACCGCTTCATGTGGGGCAGCGACTTCCCGCACGACGAGGGCACCTCGCCGTTCACCCGTGAGCACTTGCGTCAGCTGTTCTTCGACTGGCCCGAGGCCGATGTCCGCAAGGTCCTCGCCGAGAACGCGGCGGGTGTCTACGGCTTCGACCTCGACGCGCTGGCCCCGGCTGCGGCGAAGTTCGGTCCGTCGGTGGACCTCGTGTCGACGCCGCTCACCGAGCTGCCTGCCGAACCCAACGAAGCGCTACTTCGCAACGTCCCCGCGGCCTGATCACGCGTCACCGGGTGAGCGCGTCGACGCGTCGACGGAGCTGATCACGCTCACCCGGGGTCGCAGCCAGGCGAATCGCCTCCGCGTACTCGTCGGCCGCTTCGGCGAACCGGCCGGCGCGTCGCAGCAAGTCGGCGCGTGCCGCCGGCAGATGGGGAAAGTCGCGCAGCTCGAAGGCAATCGCGTCGAGCAAGCCCAGACCGACATCGGGACCGTCGCACATGCCCACGGCGATCGCCCGGTTGAGTGCCACCACGGGCGTTGGGGAGACGAGCATCAGCTCGTCGTAGAGCGCGACGATCCGCAGCCAATCGGTGGCCGCGGCGTCATCGGCCGTGGCATGGCATGCCGCGATCGAGGCCTGCACCACGTATGCACCCCGTTGGCGGGTGGCGGCCAGCTCGCTCCAGCCGCGCCGGATCGCTGCTCGATCCCACAGCGAACGATCCTGTTCCTCGATTGTCAGCAGCGCGCCGTCGGAGCCGATCCGGGCACGACGCCGAGAGCCTTGCAGCAGCATCAACGCGAGCAGCCCACGGGCCTCCGACTCCAGTGGCATCAGGTCGACCACGGCCTCCGCCAACGCGATCGCGGAATCGACGAGTTCCGCGCGCTCGGCGTCGCTGTAGCCGGCGTTGAACACCAGGTACAGCACGGCCAGCACGCCGGTGAGGCGCTCGGCCAGGAGCTCTGGGGGAGGGACGCGATAGGGGATCGCGGCGTGCTCGATCTTCTGCCGGGCGCGCACCAGGCGCTGGGCCATCGTCGACTCGGACACCAAGAACGAGCGGGCGATCTCGGCAACGGACAGTCCGCTGACCGTGCGCAGGGTCAGGGCGACGCGCGCCGGCAGCGGCAGCGCCGGGTGGCAGCAGGTGAAGATCAGGCGGAGGCGATCGTCGGTGAAGTCGCCGCCCGCGTGTTCGTCGTCCACCAGCATCACCTCCGACCTCGAACGTTCTGACCGTGCCGAACGCAGCCGATCGACGGCGCGGTTGCGCGCCACCGTGGTCAGCCACGCACATGGTTTGTCGGGGATGCCGTCACGCGGCCACGTCGCCAACGCCGCCGCGAACGCGTCCTGGGTCGCGTCCTCGGCGAGCATCCAGTCGCCGGTGCGACGGATCAGCCCGGCGACGATCCGACCCCAGTCGGAACGATGCGCCGCGGCGACGGCGTCCTCGACCTCGTTCAACCTTCCCACGGATGGATCGGCCGGACCTCGACACAGCCGAACCGCGCCATCGGGTGACGCGATGCGTAGTCGATCGCCTCGTCGAGGTCGGCGCAGTTGATCAGGTCGTAGCCGGCGATCCACTCCTTCGACTCGGCGAACGGGCCGTCTGTGAGCAGCAGCTCGCCGCCGCGGATCCGCACGGTGGTGGCGTCGGCCGGCGGGCGGAGGCGGTCACCCTGCTGGCGGATGCCGCGGCGCTCACCCTCCTCGCACCACTCCTCGATCGTGGGGCCGGGGGCGTCATTCGGCTCGCGATCGGAATCGGTGGCGATGAACAGCATGTATTGCATGTGAGTCCTCCTCGTTGAAACGGTATGCCAAGACGACGGAGCCGGCGGCCAGGGAAACGACACTCGCCGCGAAAAATCTGTGACGTCCGTAAGTTCGACGGGACGCGGCCGGGCCCCGACGCTGGCGACGATGCTCGGTCTGCGTGGCCAGCCGAGCACCCACTGTGTCGTCTCTCCGGAACCCAGTGCGGCGTCTGGTGCGATCTTGACGGAGCGGACTCATCCTCGGTTGACGGCGCTCCCCGCGCTGGACCACAATCGACAAGCGACCTCACGCTACGTGGGGATGGTCGTCAGGATGGGGGAAGGACCTGATCGGCGACCAGCCCCGATCGCCGCCGAGCCGCAGCGCTCCCGCAGATGGGGGGACGGAACGAAAGCAGATGGTGACGGGTGAGGCGACGATTCCTCGAGGCGAGCATTTTGTGCGGGTTGGGGCTGTTCGTCGCCGCCTCGTTCCCCACGACGGCTGCGCTCGCTGCGCCGCTCGCGCCCGCCGTTGTTGACTGTTCGGCCCAAGAAGCGCCCGGCGGGAGCATCGGCTACGTGGCCCTCAACCCGACGCGGGTGCTCGACACCCGGACGGGAGGGACGACAGCTGACGGCGTCGGAGCCGGCATCGGGCCGATCGGCGAGCGTCAAACCCTCAACCTCAAGGTGATCGGCAGAGCCGGGATCCCGTCGTCGAATGTCGGTGCCGTCGTCCTCAACGTGACTGCAGTTGACCAAGCCGTTGAGTCGTTCTTGACGATCTATCCGGCCGGTGCGGATCGACCACTCGCGTCGAACCTCAACCCGAATCCGGGCATCGTCGAGCCCAACCTGGTCATCGCCAAGGTCGGCGTCGCCGGCGAGATCTCGATCTACAACAACACGGGCAGCGTCAACGTGATCGCTGATGTCGAAGGCTGGTACCCCGCACCCCTGGGCGTCGCGTACAACCCACTCGTACCCGCCCGCGTGCTGGAGACTCGACCCGGCCACGCGACGACCGATGGTGTCGCGAGCGGCCTCGGCGCAGTGGGCCAGGGGCAGACGCTGACCTTCAAGGTCTTGGGTCGAGGCGGGGTGCCCGACTCCGGTGTCGCGGCGGTCGTGTTGAACATGACGGCCACGGAGCAGACCCGCCAGACCTTCCTGACCGTCTTCCCCTCCGGGACGACCCGTCCGAACGCGTCCGACCTCAACCCCAACCCCGGAGTCACCGCGCCGAACCTCGTGATCGCGAAGGTCGGTGCCGACGGCAATGTTTCCGTCTACAACAACACCGGCAGCGTCCAGATCATCGCTGACGTCCAAGGTTGGTTCCCGGTCGGTCCGGCATACACCCCGGTCGACCCCGCCCGGCTGCTCGAGACCCGCCCCCACCTCCCTACGATCGACGGACTCGCCCAGAGCGGCGGCGCGATCGGCCCAGGTGGCTCGATCAACCTGCAGGTGACGGGCCGCGGCGGCGTGCCGGCGACGGGCGTTTCCGCCGTCGTCCTCAACATCACCGCGACCAACCAGACCGAGAGCTCCTTCCTCACCGTCTATCCCGCGGGAACTGCCCGCCCTGCCACGTCGAACCTCAACCCACTCCCCGGACTCGTGGCACCCAACCTGGTGCTCGCGAAGGTCGGCGTCGATGGCGAGATCACGATCTACAACAACACCGGCTCGCTCGATGTCATCGTCGACGTGCACGGCTGGTTCCCCACCGACGGGACGGCGAAGCCGTCGTCGACGACCGCTTCGATCGACGCCGGCGCGCCGTCTGTCGATCAGTCGGCTTGCGTCAACCAGGCGCCCTCGTTCACGAAAGGCCCTGACCAAGTCGTCGACGTCGATGCCGGCCCGCAGTCGGTGACCGGTTGGGCCAGCGCGATCTCCGCGGGCGGCACCGCAGACGCCCCGCAGACGATCGATTTCATCGTGTCGGCAAGCAACCCGGCGCTCTTCAGCGCTGTGCCGGCCGTCTCCCCGACGGGTGTGCTCACCTACACGCCCGCGGCGGGGCAGTCAGGTGTCTCGACGGTCACCGTTCGCCTCCACGACAACGGCGGCACGGCCAACGGAGGCGTGGACACCAGTGATGCCCAGACCTTCACCATCGGCGTGAACGGCGCACCGACGGTGGCCGACCAGACAGTTGGGACCAACGAGGACACTGCGCAGGCGATCGTCCTCACCGGTGTCGACCCGGATCACAACGCGCTGACATTCAGCATCGTTGCCGCCCCGACGAAGGGCAACCTCGGAACCATCGGGGCACCGGCATGCAACGTGTCCACCGGGGCGTGTGTCGCGACGGTGAGCTACACGCCGAACCCGCAGAGCAATGGCAGTGATCAATTCACGTACCGCACCAACGACGGGCGGCTCAACTCGACGACTGCGACGGTCTCGATCGGCGTGATCCCCGTCAACGACGTGCCGAGCTTCGTCAAGGGTTCCGACGTCTCGTTGCCGACCACCACCGTCACGGGCTGGGCCACTGCGATCTCTGCCGGACCGGTCAACGAGGCCGGACAGGTCGTGGACTTCATCGTGACGAACGACGCTCCCACGCTGTTCTCGGTGCAGCCAGCGGTGTCGGCAGCTGGAGATCTCAGCTTCACGCCCGCTCCCGGCAAGTCGGGCGTGGCGAACGTGACCGTGAAGATCCACGACAACGGCGGCACGGCGAACGGCGGGGTCGACACGAGCGCCGCGCAGACCTTCGTGATCAACGTCGACACCGCTCCGACAGCGAACGCCGTCACGACGACCGTTCTCGAGGACGGCTCAGCGGCGATCACGTTGTCCGGCGGCGACGCCGAGGGCGATTCGTTGAGCTTCTCGATCGTGACCGGACCGACATCCGGTTCACTCGGTTCGATCGGGGCTCCTTCGTGCGCCGGCGTGCCGAGCGTGTGCACCGCATCGGTCACGTACACACCAAACCCCAACATCAACGGCAGCGACTCCTTCACCTACCGGGTCAAAGACGCCAGCGTCTTCTCGTCGGCGGCGACGGTCTCGATCACCATCACATCCGTGAACGACGCGCCGGTCGGGGCGAACAAGACCGTGTCGACCACCGAGGGCATTGCGTACACCTTCGGAACCGCCGACTTCCCGCTGACGGACCCCAACGACTCGCCGGCGAACGCTCTGAAGGCAGTCGGGATCACCACCCCTCCGGCTGCAGGCACGCTGACCGACAATGGCGCGGCGGTCATCGCAGGGCAGTCGATCCCGCTCGCCGACATCACCGGTGGTCTGCTCGTCTTCACGCCGGCCGCCAACGGCAACGGCACGCCGTACGCCACCTTCACCTTCCAGGTCCAGGACGACGGAGGCACCGCCAACGGCGGCGTGGACGCCGACCAATCGGCGAACACCCTGACGATCAACGTCAGTTCGGTGAACAACCCGCCAGCTGGCACAGACGCCTCGATCAGCACGCTCGAGGACACGTCGAGGGTGTTCACTGCATCGGACTTCGGGTTCACGGATCCGCTCGACACACCTGCGAACTCCCTTTCAGCGGTGAAAATCACCACCCTGCCGGCTGCCGGGAGCCTCACCGACAACGGCACCGCGGTGACGGCCGGGCAGTTGGTGTCGGTCGCGGACATCACGGCCGGGCATCTGACGTTCATGCCCGCCACCAACGCCAACGGGGCGGCGTACACGTCCTTCACATTCCAGGTGCAGGACGATGGCGGCACCGCGAACGGTGGTGTGGATCTCGATCAGTCGGCGAACAAGATCACGATCGACGTCACATCCGTCAACGATGCACCGACGGGCACCAGCGGCTCGGTCACGATCCTGGAGGACGGGACGAAGGTGTTCAGCACGGCGGACTTCGGCTTCGCCGACGCAAGCGACAATCCGGCGAACTCCCTCGCTGCCGTGATCGTGAAGACCTTGCCGAGCGCTGGTTCGCTGTTGGACAACGGCGCCGTCGTCACGTTGAACCAGAGCATTCCGGTCGCCGACATCGCCGCTAACAAACTGACCTTTACCCCGGACACCAACGCGAACGGGACGGGGTACGCCTCGTTCACCTTCGTCGTCCGGGACGATGGCGGCACGCTCAACAGCGGGGTCGACGTCGACCAGACCGCACGGACAATGAGCATCAACGTCACGGCCGTCAACGATGCGCCGGTGGGAACGAACCACACCGTCACGGGCGTCGAGAGCACGTCGTACCAGTTCGCCGCAACCGACTTCGGGTTCACCGATCCGACTGACGCGCCGGCGAACTCGCTGTCGGCGGTGAAGATCACCACGCTGCCCGCGCCGGGAACCCTGACGGACAACGGCGGCGCCGTCGTTGCCGGACAGTCCATTCCGGTCGCCGACATCACGGGCGGGCTCCTCCAGTTCACGCCGGTGGCGAACGGTCACGGACCGGGCTACGCGTCATTCACATTCCAGGTGCAGGACAACGGCGGCACGGCCAACGGTGGGGTGGATCTCGACCCGTCGGCACGAACGATGACCATCGATGTCGACGCGATCAACGACGCACCGGCCGGCACGAACACGACCGTGAATGCGACGGAGGACACGCCGTATGTCTTCGCGGCGGCGAACTTCGGCTTCACGGATCCGAACGACACGCCGCCGAACGCGCTGTCGGCGGTGAAGATCGCGACGCTGCCGACGGCCGGAACACTGACCGACAACAGCGTGGCCGTGACCGCCGGCCAGCTCGTGGCCGTCGCGGACATCGACGGCGGGCTGTTGGTGTTCACACCCGTGGCCAACGCCAACGGTGCCACATACGCAACGTTCACGTTCCAGGTCCAAGACGACGGCGGCACTGCCCATGGCGGCACGAACCTCGACCCGTCGGCGAACACGCTGACGATCGCCGTCGCGTCGGTCAACGATGCGCCCGTCGGCGCCGACAAGACCGTGTCGACGGCGGAGGACACGCCGTACGTCTTCGCGTCGAGTGACTTCGCGTTGACCGACCCGAACGACCTTCCGGCGAACGCCTTCGCCGGCGTCAAGATCACGACGGTTCCCACCGGAGGCACGTTGCGCAACGGGGCCACGACCTTGGCCGCCGGTGCCGTGGTCAGCAAGGCAGCGATCGACGCGAGCAGCTTCACCTACACCCCCAACGCCAACGCCAACGGAGCCGGCCAGGGGAGCTTCACCTTCCAGGTGCAGGACAACGGCGGCGTCGCCGGCGGCGGCGTCGACCTCGATCAATCACCCAACACGATC
>JAOBWO010000113.1 GCA_025463415.1 Acidimicrobiales bacterium
TCGAGCCCATGGGCCTGCTCACCGAGGCCGACGCGATCGAGGCGTTCACCGAGCAGATCATCGGCCTGCGCGACGGCGGCGTCGACGTGGTGTGGATCGAGACGATGTTCTCGGCCGAAGAAGCCCGCGCCGCGGCGCAGGCGGCGATCGCCGTCGGCATGCCGTACACGACCACGATGTCCTTCGACACCGCCGGACGGACGATGATGGGCATCCTGCCCGAGAACCTGCCCGGCGTGTTCGACGGCCTCAGCGTGCAGCCGGTGGCGATGGGTGCCAACTGTGGCGTCGGCGCCAGCGACATCCTGCTGTCGATCCTGGCGATGAGCGGCGCAGAGCCCGACCGGGTGTACATCTCCAAGGGCAACTGCGGCGTGCCCCACTTCCAGGGCACCGAGATCGTCTACAGCGGCACCACCGAGGTCATGGCTGCGTACGCGACGTTGGCCGTCAACGCCGGCGCGCGCATCATCGGCGGCTGCTGCGGCACCTCCCCGGCGCACCTCGCGGCGATGCGCAAGAGCCTCGACGAGGCGACCGTCGGTGACCGTCCGACCTTGGAGGAGATCGTTGCCACCACCGGCCCACTGACGAACTCGGCCCCGAACGCCGACAGCGGCAGTGGCCGCGAGCGCAGCCGGGGCCGTCGCTCCGCTGAGTGAGCCGTTCGGCCGAGCTGTCCGGCAGGAGGCGTCGGGCGCGACAGGACGCAACTGGCCCACCGGCGAGGCACGACTGAACGGACATCGATCCCGTCTGCGATGCTCGGCGCCATGAGTACTCCCAGTCACGAGACGGCGCCGCTGCCGCGCTCCATCGCCGCGGCGTTCGATCTCAGCGGTCGGGTCGCCATCGTCACCGGTGCTGCCGGTGGCATCGGGCTCGCGTCCGCCGCCACGCTCGCGCGGGCCGGCGCCCACGTGGTGCTCACCGACGTTCAGGCGACGCAGGTGGAGGCCCAGGCTGCGGCGCTGACCGGCGAAGGACTGTCGTGCGAGGGCCGTGCGCTCGACGTGTCCCGCCAAGCGGACGTCAACGCTCTCGTCGACGACATCGTCGCCCGGCACGGCCGCCTGGACGTGATGATGAACAACGCCGGCGTGATCGACGACACGAGCCCGCTCACCGTCACCGAGGCCGACCTCGATCGCGTGCACGCGGTCAACTTCAAGGGTGTCGTGTTCGGCGCCCAGGCGGCTGCCCGGGTGATGATCGCGGCCGGCGGCGGCAGCATCATCAACGTCACCTCAGGCGCGGTCGACATCGCGCTCGCCCAGTACACCGGCTACTCCACCGCGAAGGCGGCTGCACATCAGTTCAGCCGCGGCCTGGCCATCGAGATCGCCAAGAAGTCGGTGCGCGTCAACACCCTGGCCCCGGGCTGGACGGACACCCCGATGAACGAGCGCCACGTGCGCAACGAGGACGGCTCGATCGATCCGTCGCGCAAGGCGGATTACGTGCAGCAGCGGGCGAACTGGGCCCCGCTGCAGATGACGGGCGATCCGCTCGACCAGGCGTACGCAGTGCTGTACCTGGCGTCGGACGCATCCAGGTATGTGACGGGTCAGGTGATCCGCGTGAACGGAGGAGTGACGATGCCATGGTGACGACGCTGAGCGACGAGAAGATCCTGATCACGGGAGTCGCAGGTCAGATCGCGTTCCCCATGGCGAGGTTGCTGGCCGCCGACAACGAGGTGTGGGGGCTGGCTCGCTTCACCGATCCGACCGGCATCGACAAGGTCCGCGCGGCCGGGATCACGCCGGTGATCTGCGACCTCGGCGTGGGCGACATGTCCGCGGTGCCGGACGACTTCACGCTCGTCATCCACCTCGCCGCGTTCATCGGGCCGGGGATGGACTACGACCTCGCGATCCGTGACAACGCCGAGGCAACCGGCTTGTTGTTGCAGCACTGCCGTTCGGCGCGGGCTGCGCTCGTGATGTCGACCCACTCGGTGTACAAGCCGCAGGAGGACCCGATGTACGTCTTCCACGAGACTGCTGCGCTCGGTGATTGCAACAACACCACGTCGCCGCCGTACTCGGTCTCGAAGATCGGCCAGGAGGCCGTCGCCCGGTTCTGTGCGCGTGCGTTCGACATCCCGGTCACGATCGCGAGGATGAACGCGTCGTACGGGCCCAACGGTGGTCTGCCGGCGATCCACGCGAACATCCTCGCCGAGGGCAACGCAGTCACGACCCGCTGGGATCCGTGCATGTACAGCCCGATCTACGAAGACGACATCAACCTGCAGGTCGCTGCGTTGCTCGATGCCGCGTCGACTCCCGCGACCATCGTCAACTGGGCCGGCGATGAACCGGTCAGTGCGCAAGAGTGGTCGGCCTACGCGGGCGAACTGATGGGCATCGAGGCGACGGTCAACGTCACCCCGATCGAGAACACGCTGCGCGGCTCGATCGCCGACACGACTCGCCGGCTCTCGATCACCGGCCCGTGCACCGTCGACTGGCGTGAGGGCATGCGCCGCACCGTCGCCGCCCGCCACCCCGACCGCTACCTCGGCCCGCCGATCACGACCTGATTCAGCTGCGGGGGACGCTGAGCCAGGGGACGTCTTTGTCGACGCGGGGCTCGCCGGGGAGGCCGAGCACCTGCTCACCGAGGATGTTGCGCATGATCTCGCTGGTGCCGCCCTCGATCGAGTTGGCGCGCACGCGCAGGAAGGCGTGGCGGACGCCGTGCTCGATGCCTTCGGTGGACAGCGTCTCCGGGCGACGGAACGTGTAGTCGAAGCCGACCATCGCGTTGGCGCCCAGGAGGTCGACCGCGAGCTCGAACAGCGACTTGTTCAGCTCGGCCATCGCCAACTTGGACACGGAGCCCTCAGGCCCGGGGTTGCCCGCCTTGCGGGCAGCGCCGGCGCGGATGTTGGTCAGCCGGCCGATCTCGGCCCGGACCCACATCCGCATCACCTGGTCGCGCCGTGCGGCAGTCTTGCGATCGTCCGGCAAACCATTCCAGATCTTGACCAGCTCGGAGATCGCACCGGAGCCGCGCTTGGGTGCGCCACCGCCGCCGCCGATCGTGCTGCGCTCGTTCATCAGCGTCGTCAGCGAGACTCGCCAGCCCTCACCCTCGGCGCCGATCCGGTTCTCGTCGGGGATGCGCACATCGGTGAGGTAGACCTCGTTGAACTCCGCCTCGCCGGTGATCTGGCGCAGCGGCCGCACCTCGACACCTGGGCTGTGCATGTCGACGGCGAAGTAGGTCATGCCCTTGTGCTTCGGCGCGTCCGGGTTCGAACGGGTGACGAGCATGCCCCACTGCGCGAGGTGGGCGATGGTGTTCCAGACCTTCTGCCCGTTGACGATCCACTCGTCGCCGTCGCGCACGGCCTTGCAGGCCAGCCCGGCGAAGTCGCTGCCGGCGCCGGGCTCGCTGAAGAGCTGGCACCAACGCTCCTCGCCGGTGAACATCGGGCGCAGGAACCGGGCGCGCTGCTCGTCGTTGCCGTGCGTGACGATGGTCGGTCCGGCGAGGGCCAGGAAGAACGAGCCGGCGTCGGCCGGCAGTGCGCCGGCGGCACGCAGCCGCTGCTCGATGCGCTTCTGCTGATCGGGGCGGAGGCCGAGGCCACCGAAGCCGACGGGGAAGTGAACCCACGCCAGACCGGCGTCGTACTGGTGGCCACGGAACTCGGCGTGACCTTCGCGCTTGGGATCGTGGGCTTCGAGCAGAGCATCGAGCGCGACATCGACCCGCGCGGTTTCGGAGTCGGTCGTCGTCTCGAGCGTCATGACCGCGAGTCTAGGGTCGGTGCCGCGGCGCGGCCATCCCGCTCAGGGGTGCACGGTCGGGACCGCGGACGGGTGCGTCGGCGCGGGCAGGTTGCGATGCTCGAGGTCCTGGGCCGGCGAGCGGGCCAGGACGATCGTGGCACACAGGGTCAGCCCGATCCCGGCCACCGCCGGCAGGGTCCAACCAGGGCGCATGTGGTCTCCGAGCGCGGCGGCGCCGATGACGGTGGCGACGAGCACCTCGGTGCTCCACATCGCAGCCGTGACGGGGCCGACGCTGCCGCGCATCAACGCCACAGCGTGCAATCCCAACGCCAGCACCGCGTATGCGATCACCGCCCAGATCAGCGGCTCGGTGAGGATGCCGACCACGGACATGTCCTGGATGTGCACCGATCTCGCCGCCAGCGCGCTGCCCGTGAACGACGCTCCGGCCAGCACCGCCAGCAGGACCGACTTTTGCAGCTTGAGCAAGATCAGGCCGATCACGACGACCGCCGGGATGCCGAGCATGATGCACACCTTCAGCGGGTGGGTGATGTCCCTGGCCTCGTCCTCACCCGCTGACACGCCGACGATGACCAGCCCCACCATCGTCAGCACGACGGCTGTCTTCTCCGGCCGCCCGAGCTGCGCGCCGAGCACGACCCCGGCCAGCAGCACCGTGACCGCCAGGCTGCCCGCCAGGATGGTCTGCACCGCGAACAGCGGCAGGGTGTGCAATGCGAAGCGCGAGATCACCCAGCTCCCGAAGTCGGCCAGCAGGCCGAACAGGAACACCGGTTGGCGAGCCATCGAGATGATGCCTTCGGCACCATTGGCGGCGGCCCGGCGCGCCCCGACCGCTTGCAACACGGCGCCCACGCCGTAGCCGAGCGAGGCGATGAGGCACAGCACCAGTGCGACTTTCATCGATCCGCCTCGTGCATTGTGCAACGGTACCCATTCGAGATGCCGGTCAGCCTGCTCACTCGGCCTGCTTCTCGGCTGGCTCGGCGGCGGGCTTCTTGACGGGCTTGGCGACGGTCTTCTTGGCCGGCTTGGCGACGGTCTTCTTGGCCCGGCTGGGCGCGACTCGCGGCGGCTCGCCGTCCATCTTCGGGTACACCGGTGGCCACGGGGCATCGAGGAGCCCGGCATCCTGGTCGCGGCGGACGAGCTCGAGCAGCGGTTCGAGCGAGTTGGGGTGGTCGTCCATGGTGGCCCACGGGTCCCCGGCGGTGGCGACGCGCTCGGCGACGACGCGCATGACGAGTTCGTCGGGACGGATCGCATCGAGCTCGTCCCATTCGAAGGGGCACGAGACCGGCGCCTGCGGACGCGAGCGCACCGACCACGGCGCGAAGACGGTCTTGTGCGGCGCGTTCTGGTTGAAGTCGATGAAGATCCGCTCGCCGCGCTCCTCTTTCCACCAGGCCGCGGTGATCAGCTCCGGCCGGCGTCGTTCGAGTTCGCGTGCCACAGCAACTGCGGCCGAGCGGACAGCGAACGAGTCCCATCGGGGCGCGAGCCGCACGTAGACGTGGAGGCCGCGGTTGCCGGTGGTCTTGACGAAGCTGACGAGACCGAGCTCGTCGAACAGGCGCCTGGTCTCGTGCGCGGACTCCTGGGCCATCGCGAACGTGGTGCCCGGCCCCGGGTCCAGGTCGATGCGCAGCTCGTCGGTGAACTGCGGCGCGGACGCGCGGATCGGCCACGAGTGGAAGCCCAGGCAGCCGAGGTTGACAGCCCACAGGAAGTGGGCGAGGTCGGCGATCACCAGGGCCCGCGACTCGGTGCCGTTCGGCGTGCTGACGATGGTCGTCGTCAGCCACTCCGGCGCTGAATCGGGTATTCGCTTCTGGAAGAACGAGCTGCCGGTCGTGCCGTTCGGGAACCGCTGGAGCAGCACCGGGCGATCGAACATCGCGCGCATCAGCGGCTCGCCCACCGCGAGGTAGAACTCGACCAGGTCCAGCTTGGTGTCGCCGTTGGTCGGGAAGAACACCTTGTCGGGGTGGGTGATCGTCACCTCGCGCCCCGCGACCTGCAGCACCACCTCGTCGGCCGACATCGCGCCGAGATTACTCGGGCCGATTAGCGTCGGGGTGATGCCCGCCGAGTCACCCCGGCTGCGGGTCGGCTGCGCGATGTGGGCCCACCGAGCGTGGGTCGGCCCGTTCTACCCGCCGAGCACCAGGTCCGGCGAGGAGCTGGCCGAGTACGCGACGTGGTGCACGGCGGTCGAGGGCAACACCACGTTCTACGCCGTGCCGCCGGCGGACACCGTGCGCCGCTGGGCGGACGCCACACCGACCAGCTTCCGCTTCCTGTTCAAACTGCCGCGCACGATCACCCACGAGCACCGGCTGCGCGGCAGCGACGCCGAGGTCACCGCGTTCGTGCGATTGATGGAACCGCTCGGAGAACGCCTCGGGCCGGTGTCGATCCAACTTCCTGCGTCGTTCGGTCCGGGCGACCTCGGCGTGCTCGCCGCGTTCTTGCGCAGGGTCCCACGCGAGGCGCAATGGTCGCTCGAGGTGCGCAACCCCGCGTTCTTCGATCACGGTCGCGCCCATGACTGGTTGGACCGCCTGCTGGCCGACACCGGCACCGAGCGGGTCATCTTCGACACGACAACGCTGTTCTCGAAGCCTCCCACCGACGATGCCGAGCGCGACGGGTGGGGCAACAAGCCGCGCATCCCGGTCGTGCCCGCTGCCGTGACCGACGGACCGATCGTGCGGTTCATCGGGCGCACCGATCCGGTCGAGACCGCGCGGGGCTGGCAGCCGTGGCTGCCACGTCTGCGTGACTGGTTGGCCGAGGGACGAACGCCGACGATGTTCGTGCACACGCCGGACAACGTCGTCGCGCTGGGATTGGCGCGTCGGCTCCACGACGCGGTGAGGTCGTTGGTGCCGGACCTGGAGCCGCTTCCGGTGCAGCGACGGACCACGGACACGGACGAGCAGCAACGGCTCTTCGACGATTGAGCGACTGACGGCTGACGATCGACGCCGCTGCCGTTTCGATCGTCGAGGGCAGCCGTCACGACTGAAACCGCAACACCGTGATGACTGCGCCACCTATTCTGCTGCGATGGATGTGAATCGCAAGCGCCTGTCCGATCTCCTGGCGGTCGAGGAGGCCCGCTTCGTCGAACTGCATCCGACGTCGCGCCAGCGATCGATCGACGCCGCCGAGCACCTCCTCGGGGGAGTGCCGATGCCATGGATGTCGCGGTGGCCGGGTGCGTTCCCGATCTTCTTCGCCGAGGCGAGCGGCGCCCGGTTCAGTGACGTCGACGGGCTCGAGCACATCGACCTCTGCCTCGGCGACACGGGCGCGATGGCGGGCCACGGGCTGACCCAAGTTGCGGAAGCACTGCACCGTCAGGCGCTGCGAGGCATCACCACGATGCTGCCGAACGACGACGCCGCCTGGGTCGGCGCCGAGCTGGCCCGCCGGTTCGGGCTGCCGGTGTGGCAGATGGCGATGACGGCCACCGACGCGAACCGGTTCGTGTTGCGCTTCGCCCGCCACCTCACCGGCCGGCCGAAGACGCTGGTGATGGACTGGTGCTACCACGGGGCCGTCGACGAGACGCTGGCCGTGCTCAGTGAGGAGGGGCAGGTGATCGCTCGCCCCGGCTCGATCGGTCCGCAGATCGACCCGAACGTCACCACGCGCGTCGTTCAGTTCAACGACATCGCGGCCCTCGAGTCCGCACTGGCGGCCGGAGACGTGGCGTGCGTGCTGATGGAACCGGCGCTGACGAACATCGGCATCGTGCTGCCCGAGCCGGGCTACCTCGAAGCCGTGCGAGCGATCACCCGTCGCCACGGCGTGCTGTTGGTGATCGACGAGACGCACACGATCTGCACCGGCCCGGGCGGCGCAGCCGTAGCTTGGGGAATCGACGCCGACTTCATCGTGATCGGCAAGACGATCGGCGGCGGGATGCCGGCAGCCGCGTACGGAATGACGCACGAGATCGCGGCGCTGTTGGTCGGGCCGTTGGCGACGACAGCAGTCGACACGAGCGGCGTCGGTGGCACCTTGACGGGCAACGCACTGGCGCTCGCCGCGGTGCGCGCGACGTTGTCGACGTGCCTGCGCGAGGAGGACTTCGCAGTCGCCGTGCCGCTCGCCACGGCGTGGACCGCCGGTGTCGCGGCCGCGATCAGCGAAGCCGAGCTGCCGTGGCACGTTCAGCAGCTCGGTTGCCGGGCCGAATACTGGTTCTGCCCGCCGCCGCGCAATGGAGCTGAGGCCGCAGCGGCGATCGACGCCGAGCTTGAGACCTTCATGCACCTGTGGGCGCTGAACCGCGGGATCCTGCTGACACCGTTCCACAACATGGCCCTGTTCTCGCCCCATCACTCGATGACCGACGTCGATCGGCACACCGAGGTCTTTCGGGCTGCGGTGTCGGCCCTGGTCGGGGAGGGCCCCGTAAGGTAAGCGCACGTGACCCTCGACAGCATCGACAAGCGCATCATCGCCGAGCTCCAGGGCGACGGGAGGATGAGCTACGCCGATCTCGCGCCGCTCGTGGGCCTGTCGCCCGCCGCGACCCGCCAGCGGGTGCAGCGGTTGACCGATTCCGGTGTGTTGCAGGTCGTCGCGGTCACAGATCCGCTCGCACTCGGGTACACGGCGATGGCGATGTTCTGCATCACCGTCGAGCGCGACGCGCAGTCGGTGGCCGACGCCGTCGGCGCGCTGCCGTCGGTGATCTACGCGGTGCTGTCGGCCGGTGGCTACGACGTGTTGGCGGAGGTGCTGTGCGAGACCAACGACGAGCTGTTCAACGTGCTCAACAACGACGTGCGCACCATCCCCGGCGTTCGTGAGGTGCAGGCCTTCCCGTACTTCCGGATCCACACGCATCGGTTCAGTTGGGGAGTGCGTTGAGCGCTGCCGGGCTCGCGGCGACCTCGTTCACCTCGTCCCAGGTCATCGTGGTCGCGGCCGCGGTGTTCGTGTCCGCCGCCGTCACGGCGGTGGCAGGCTTCGGCTTCGGCCTGATGTCGGTGCCGCTGATGAGCCTGGCCATCGACCTGCACAGCGCGGTGATCGTCTCGTCGATCGTCGCGATCCCGGTCAACGGGGCACAGATGCTGCTGTACCGCAAGGTCCGCGAGCGGGTGATCGGCAACCGGCTGCTGATCTCGTCGATCGTCGGCTTGCCCTTCGGCTACGTGATCTATGCGCTCATCAACGACCGAGCCCTGCGCTTCGCACTCGGAGCGGGAGTGATCCTGGCCGTCGCGGCGTTGGCCCGAGGGGTGGACCTCGCCCACGTCGGTCCACGCATGGATTGGGCGCTGGGGTTCTCGAGCGGGGTGTTGAACACGTCGATCTCGGCGAGCGGGCCTCCGCTGGTGTTCGACCTGCAGGCGCGCAACATCTCGGCCAACGCCTTCCGGGGAACGCTGAACCACATCTTCCTCGTCAGCGGCATGATCGGTCTGGCCATCTTCGCGATCGGCGGGAAGGTGCACTCGCGCGAGGTCGTGACCGGCTTCGTCGCCATGCCGGCAATGGGGCTCGGGCTGCTCGGTGGCCTGCCGCTGCGTCGCCGGTTCTCGCCGGAGCGCTTCCGCGTGCTCGTCCTCGTGCTCCTCGTGGCCGGAGCCGTCGCTGCCGTGGCCAAGGCGTTCAACTGACCGCGCGCACGCGAGACTGAGGCGTGCTCGCCCTCGCCCTGATCTGCACGGCTGTCGCCGCAGTGGCGAACTGGTCCACGCGGGTGCACCCGAACGAACGATTGGAGACCGTGTCCAAGCCGCTCACCACGATCCTGGTGATCTGGGTGGCGATCGCGGCGAACGGTCCACGTGGCTCGACGGTGCTGGCTGCCATCGGACTGCTGTTCTGCCTCGCCGGAGACATCGCGCTGCTCGACGTGGTCGATCAGTTCGTCGTCGGCCTGGGCGCGTTCCTGGTCGGGCACGTCGTGTTCATTGCGATGTTCGTCACCCTGCACCTTCGCCATCCGTGGTGGGGGCTGATCGCCGCGTTGGTGGTCGCCGTCCACGCAGTCGTCGTGGGGCGGTGCATCGTGGCGGGAGCCACGGCGCAGGACGCCACACTGCGTGCACCGGTCAGTGCGTACCTCGTCGTGATCACGTCGATGACGGTGGTCGCAGTGATGACGGGACGCTGGTGGGCCGTCGTCGGCGCGATCGCGTTCGTGATCAGCGACACGATCCTGGGCTGGCGGGCCTTCGTGCGCGAGAGGGCGTGGATGGCCTTGGCCGTGATGATGACCTACCACGCGGCCGTCGTCGGCCTGGCCTTGTCGTTGCGCTCCGGCTGACGTCGAGGTTGCGTCAGCCTCGGCCGCCGAACCACTGCATCCAGGCGTCGCGGGTCTTCGGCTTGAACACGTAGTTGTCGTCGCGCAGCTCGGACATCGTGCCGCTGCTCGGCATCGAGTACATGTGCCCCGGATAGACGACGGTGTCGTCGGGCAAGCCCGCCAAGAGCTGCAGGCTGTCGAACATCAACTCGGGATCGCTGCCGGGCAGATCGGTGCGCCCACAGCCCTCGAGGAAGAGCGTGTCGCCGGAGACGAGCCGTCCCTCGACGAGGAAGCACTGGCTGCCCGGCGTGTGCCCCGGGGTGTGCAGGAGTTGGATGTCGATCCCGCCGACGCGCACGACGTCGCCGCCGGCGTGCTGCACGAGATCAGCGTCGCCGATGCCGGTGGTGCGCTGCACCCAGGGCACCTCGTCTCGCTGCACGTGCACCGCGCACTGGCAGCGATCGAGCAACGTCGTCACGCCTTCGATCGAGTAGCCCATCATCGTCCCGCCGACGTGATCGGCGTGGTAGTGGGTGGCGAGGACGCCGGTGACGCGCATGTCGTCGGCCTCCACGACATCGACGAGGTCGTTGACGGCATACGCCGGATCGACGAGGACGGCCTCGCCCGTGGACCGGTCGCCGATCGCGTAGACGAAGTTCACCATCTGGTGCGCAATGGGGTCGGCCTGCGCGAAGTCGCGTCCGGACAGGAGTTGGCGGAAGTACAGCTGAGGTTCGCTCACCGGCCCACCATATTCGCGCCCAGGCGGATTCCGCCCCGATGCCGTGCCGGTTCAGGCCGCCGGGCTGTCGCGTACCCGTCCCGTCCCGTCCCGTCCCGTCCCGTCCCGTCCCGTCCCGTCCCGTCCCGTCCCGGCCTCGGCGAGTTCCACAGCCATCGTCCTCCGTGAATCTGCACGTGACGAAACCCACGTCGTCCTCGCCGGGACCGAAGTCGCCCATGGTGTCAGTTCGTCCCACGGCTCGGGACGATTCCGCCCCATGGGCGACTCGAGTCCCGCGGTGTTGCGGGAGTTTCATCACGTGGAGGTTCAAAAGGGGGTGACGGAGCTGGACGCCGTGCAGGTGCACGGGAGCGGACCGGGCCGCCGCGTACGATGTCGACCGATGACCACACGTCCGGTGACCACCGTGGACCGGACGCCGCAGCGGCTCTGCGCGCTGCAGCCGGGTCAGCTCGTGCCGTTCGGCGGCGACCGCGTGGCCGTGGTGGATGACGAGCTGGCAGCTGCGTTCGCCGAGGGCGACCGTCTCGTCGTCGTCCAGGATTCGGGTGCGCTGTTGCACATCCCGTTGGCCGAGCATGCGCTCGTGCGTGCTGCGGTGGACGCCGCGGTCGGGGCGTTCGAGGCGTTGGCCGGTGTCAGTGACGAGCAGATCACCGAGTTCTTCGA
>JAOBWO010000119.1 GCA_025463415.1 Acidimicrobiales bacterium
TCCGCCCGTCCCGGCACTGTCAGCCACCATGATCCGCCTGACCAGGCTCCGCAACGCGAACCCGCTGTACTTGAACCCCGACCACATCGAGCGTCTCGACAGCAACCACGAGACCACCGTCCACCTCTTCAACGGCAACGAGTACGTCGTCACGGAGTCGGCCGAAGAGGTCGTGCGGCTGGAGAACGAGCAGCGCGCTCAACTGCTGGCGATCGCGTCCCGACTCGAGCTGCAGATCCCAGGAGCCGCACACGACGCCACCGGCGCGGCAGAGCAGGACTGACATGCCGGCCACCCTCATCGGGCTCATCGTCGCGCTCGCGTGCGTCATGCTCGGCGCCATCACGCATGGCGTCAGTCCCGTCTTCCTCGTCACGAACGTCACCGCGTTGTTGATCGTGCCCGGTGGAGCACTCGGCGCGACGATGGCGAGCTTCGAGTTCGAGGCCACCACTGGCGTGTTCAAGGCGATCATGAAGGCCGTCCTCCCCAAGCCGATGCCGGACGGAGCGGTCAACATCGGGATCCTCGTCGAGTTCGCCCGGAAGGCTCGTCACGACGGGCTTCTGTCGCTGGAGTCCGAGATCGGTCAGATCGACGACATCTTCATGCGTCGTGGCCTTCAGCTGGCGATCGACGGCAGCGACCCGGAGGCTGTCGCGCAGGTCCTCAAGACCGACATCAAAGCGATGAAGGTCCGCCACAAGGTGGCGGCCGACTGGTGTCAGGCCTACGGCATCTTCGCTCCCACGTTCGGCATCATCGGCGCCGTCATCGGACTGATCGCGACCCTCGCCGAGCTGGACCATCCGGAGCTCCTGGGCGCCGGCATCGGCGGCGCGTTCGTCGCGACGTTTCTCGGCGTGTTCATGGCCAACGGTGTCATGCTGCCGCTGTCCAACCGGCTGAAGCGGCTCTCGGCACTCGAGGTGCAGGGCCGGGAACTGGTCCTGGAGGGGGTCTTGTCGATCCAGGGCGGACAGAACCCGCGAGTGATCGAAGAGACCCTGATCAGCTACCTGTCCCCGAAGCAGGCGGCCGCGTTCCGCGAAGCGGGCAACGGTGGCTAGCGGGCACAAGGGTGGCCACGCCAGACACGAAGAGCACGAGGAGCACGAAGAGCACGTGAACCACGAGGCGTGGGTCATCCCGTACGCCGACATGCTGACGCTGCTGATGGCGTTGTTCCTCGTCCTGTTCGCCCTCGGGCAGACCGACAAGCACAAGGCTCAGCTCGCTGCAGCTTCGTTCCGGGCAGCGGTGACCAACCAGAACGTCGTCTCGTTCGGGGCAGAGGGTGAGACCCCGATCGTCGGCGGCAACGGAGTGCTGGCCAACACGGGCGCAGCGATCCCCACCACGTCGCTCGCCGGCAACGCACCCGTCTCGATCGCCCCGGCATCGACAGCCGTTGCCGACTCTCCGACGACGACGAGCCCGGCCGACCGGGCCTTGGCAGACGAGAACGCAGCGCGCGACGCGGCGCAGTCCTCGGCCGACGCTCTGTCGATCGTCGAGCACTACCTCCAGGCGACAGCGGATGCCAACGGCATCGGCGATCAACTCGGCTTCTCGCTCGAGGCTCGCGGGCTCGTACTGACGATCGTCACCGATCAGGTGCTGTTCCAGCTCGGCCGAGCGGATCTCCAACCGGGCGGGGTGGCGATCCTCGATGCGGTCGCCAGCGCACTGACGACGATCACCAACCGGATCTCGATCGAGGGCCACACGGACTCCCGGCCGATCTCGACCACTCGCTTCCCATCGAACTGGGAGCTCTCGACGGCGAGGGCAACCTCTGTGCTGCGCTACCTCATCGATGATCACGGGCTGTCGCCGTCCCGGCTCTCTGCCGCCGGCTACGCGGACACGCGCCCCATCGGCGACAACAACACCGTCGAAGGGTCAGCACGGAACCGCCGGGTCGAGATCGTGATCCTCTCCGACGTGTCGCTCGCGCCGATCCTGACTTCGGACCACGGCGGACATTAGGTCCGCCGGTTGCTGGCGCACGTCGCGCTGCACCGGGACGGTCGTGGACATGCTTCGAAGGATCGGGGCTGGCGAACAAAGGCACGGACGACATGGCTGACAAGAAGCAGGTAGCGACCGACGGCGCGAGTGGCGCCAAGAAGAAGTCGGGCAAGGGCAAGATCGTCATTGCCCTCGTCGGCGTCGTGCTGGCCGCCGGCGCATACGTGGTCGGCACGAAGTCGTCGGCGCCGGCGACGGACGCCGAACCGACCACGACGACGATCGCACTGGTGGACGGTTGCATGAAGCGGCCCGAGCCCGGTGTTCCGAAGACCGTCGTCGATCTTCCCGAGATGAGCATCAACCTCGCCGACGGCCACTACCTCCGAGCTGCCATCTCCCTCGGGTTGTGTGCCGACGTGGTGCTCGCCACCCCGGAAGAGTTCCTGTCCGCGCCTGCGCGGGACATCGCTGTCGCCGACCTGTCCGGACAGAACATGACCAGCCTCTCGACGCCTGCGGGTCGGGATGCTGCGAAGCAGCGACTGACGACCGAGATCTCCGCCGCGTACCCAGGGGTGGTCTACGAGATCTTCCTCGTCGAGTTCGTGATGCAGTGAGCTCGTCGCCCGGATTCGTTCCGGCGGCTTCGTGCACAACCCGGTCGCGACCGGACGATCTCCGACAACTCGACACGCCCTTGCATCACGGGACGTGGCGTCATCTCCATCTGAGGGGCAAGCAACATGGACGACAACGAACTCGACGAAGTGGTGAACGAGTTCATCGTGGAGAGCCACGAGAACCTCGATGATCTCGATCGGGCGCTCGTGCTCCTCGAGCACGACAACGACCCGAACGTCGTCGCTCGGATCTTCCGCACGATCCACACGATCAAGGGCACATCCGGGTTCCTCGGCTTCAGCACGCTGGAGAGCGTCTCCCACGTCGGCGAGAACCTCCTCTCCAAGCTGCGCGACCGCGAACTGATGATCTCGACCGAGATCACCTCCGGACTCCTGGCGATGGTCGATGCCATCCGCGAGATCCTGCAGACCGTGTCCACCAGCGGGGACGAGGCCGGCCTGGCCTACCCGGCGTTGGTCGAGCGGCTCACCGAGCTCGCCGTCGCTCCGACCGCCGGAGTCGAACCCGAAGCTGCGCCCGCTCCGGCCACGTTCACGCCGCTGACCGAGATCGCCGAGACGACGCCCGATGTCGGCGAGGTGCCCAAGCCTCAGGGCGAGGATCGGCCGCCGGCGAGCGAGACCCTTCGCGTCGACGTCAGCCTGCTCGACGACTTGATGAACCTCGTCGGCGAGCTCGTCCTCGCTCGCAACCAGATCCTCCAGTTCGTGCAACCCCAGGGCGACCCAGCGTTCAACGCCACATCGCAGCGACTCAACCTGATCACCACCGAGCTCCAGGCCGGCGTGATGAAGACCCGCATGCAGCCGATCGAGAACGTCTGGAACAAGTTCCCCCGCGTGGTGCGGGACCTCACGATCAACTGCGGCAAGCAGGCCCGGTTGGAGATGGAGGGCAAGCACACCGAGCTCGACAAGACCCTCCTCGAGGCGATCAAGGATCCTCTGACCCACCTCGTCCGCAACGCCGTCGACCACGGGCTGGAGAGCCCGGCCAACCGGCTCGCCAGCGGCAAGTCCACCGAGGGACTCGTGCGGCTCAGCGCGTACCATGAGGGTGGTCAGGTCATCGTCGAGATCAGCGACGACGGAGCCGGCATCGACGCCGACAAGCTGCGTCGCAAGGCCATCCAGAAGGGTCTGTTGACCTCCGAGGAAGCGCACTCGCGTTCCGATCGTGAGATGCTCAACGTGATCTTCCTCCCCGGCTTCTCCACCGCTGAGGCCGTGAGCAACATCTCTGGTCGCGGGGTCGGCATGGACGTCGTGCGCACGAACATCGAGGGCATCGGCGGATCGGTCGAGGTGCAGACGGTGCTCGGTGCGGGCACGACGTTCCGCGTCAAGATCCCACTGACCCTCGCCATCGTGCCGGCACTCGTCGTGTCGGTCGGTCAGGATCGGTATGCGATCCCTCAGGTCAGCCTCATCGAGCTGGTCCGCCTCGACGCGCACCAGTCGCCGGAAGGGGCCACCGTGATCGGCGGGATCGAATGGGTACAGGGCCTCCCGGTGCACCGCCTCCGAGGCCAGCTCCTCCCGCTGGTGTTCCTGCGCGATGTGTTCGAGAACGACCTCTACGACGGCGTCATCGACTCCGAGCCGCGGGAGTCCTTCAACATCGTCGTCGTGCAGGCCGACGATCACCAGTTCGGCCTCGTCGTCGACGACATCAGCGACACCGCCGAGATCGTGGTGAAGCCGCTCGGCCGCTTGCTCAAGAGTGCCGACACGTTCGCCGGCGCGACGATCATGGGCGACGGGCGGGTGGCGTTGATCCTCGACGTCATGGGCATCGCCAACCGCATCGGCATCACGACCTCGGAGCGTCGCGGCTCGCGCGCCGCGACCGGAGTGGATGTCACCGACGTGTCAGGCACGTGGCGGCGCCTCCTGCTGTTCAGCCTCGGTGATCGTCACCTCGGCCTGCCGCTGGAGGCGGTGGCTCGGCTGGAGGAGTTCAGCCCGGCCGACATCGAGATGTCCGGGCACCGTGCTGTCGTGCAGTACCGGGGCGAGATCATGCACCTCATCGACCTCGGCGACGAGCTCGGGATGCCATCCTCCCGAGTCGAAGGTCAGCCGATGCAGGTCGTGGTCTACACCGATGCCAACTCCTCGGTCGGCCTCGTGGTCGACCAGATCTTCGACATCGTCGAGGAGCACCTCGACGTGACCGAGACCGCCGACAGCCACGGCATCGCCGGCACGGCCGTCATCCACGGACAGGTCACCGATGTGATCGCGGTCAAGCAGATCTTGCGCAGCGCCGTCCCGGCGATCTTCGCGACGGCGAGCGAGGTGGCGGCGTGAGCGTCGAGACGATCAACATCAGCTACTGCACCTTCACCCTCGGTGACCTCCACCTCGGCGTGCCGGTGACCGAGATCCAAGAGGTGATCCGAGCCCAGGTGCGCACCCGTGTCCCGCTCGTCTCGTCGGTGATCAACGGTCTGATCAACCTGCGTGGGGAGCTCGTGACCACCGTCGACCTCCGGGCCCGGTTCGGCCTTCCGCCGATCGCCGCGGGGACCGAGTCGATGAACGTGGTCGTCCGGCGCGACGACGGCGCGGTCAGCATCCTCGTCGACGAGATCCGCGACGTCCTCGACGTCGCCGCCGCCGACTTCGAGCCGGTGCCGAGCATTTTCAGCGGTCCGTGCCGAGACCTGATGACCGGGATCTACAAGTTGGACGGCTCGCTGCTGCTCGTCCTCGACATCGACAAGTTGTTGGACGTTCCCGCGGTGCACCGCGACGAAGTCCACTCATGAGCTCGCTCCGGCGGTCTCGTGCGCAGATCAGAACAGATGCGGACCGACGGTCCCTGAGAAAGGTGCCGATGTGAAGATCCTCATCGTTGACGACTCCCGGACGATGCGGCTGGTCCTGCGTCGGATGCTGGCCCAGCTCGGCCACGACGACGTGGTCGAGGCCGCACACGGCGGCGAAGGCCTCGAACGGATGACCGACGACCTGCCCGAGCTCGCCCTCGTCGACTGGAACATGCCGGTCATGGGCGGCTTGGACTTCATCAAGGCCGTCCGCGAACAGCGCGCCTACGACAGGGTCAAGTTGATGATCGTCACGTCGGAATCCAGCCCGCGCATCGTGTACGAGGCGCTCAAGGCCGGCGCGGACGAGTACGCGATGAAGCCGATCACCGGCGACATCATGGATGACAAGATGCAACTGCTCGGTCTGTCATGACGAAGATTCGAGTGCTGATCGCGGACGACGCGGTCGTCGTTCGGCGTCTCCTCGCCAACGTCATCGACGCGGATCCGGATCTCGAGGTCGTCGGCGTCGCCCAGAACGGGGCGATCGCGGTGACCAAGCTCGAGCAGCTGAAGCCCGACATCATCACCCTCGACATCGAGATGCCGGTGATGGACGGTCTGGAGGCCCTCGCCGCCATCCGCAAGATCAACCGCACCATCCCGATCATCATGTTCAGCACGTTGACCGAGCGTGGCGGAACCGCGACTCTGGAGGCGCTGAGCCTCGGCGCCACCGACTACGTCACCAAGCCGGCCAACGTCGGCAGCGTCACGGCCGCGATGGACCGGGTCCGTCAGGACCTCATCCCCAAGATCAAGGCGCTGTGCCCCCGCACCCCGACCGCCGGCAGCCGGCTCAGCGCCAAGTCAGCCGGCGTGACCGAGCACGCGTCAGCAGCGTCGATCGCGCTGCGCAGCACGCTGCTCCCGGCGGCGCGCACCACCGTCCGGCCCACCGGCTGCATCGAGGTCGTGGCCATCGGCTCGTCCACGGGTGGTCCGGTCGCGCTCGCGGACGTGATCGGTCGGTTGCCGGCGGACCTCGATGTCCCGGTCGTCGTCACCCAGCACATGCCGCCGGTGTTCACCCGGCTGCTCGCGCAGCGGATCAACGCCTCGTCGGCGATCGAGGTGCGCGAGGCTGCCGACGGCGACGTCCTGGCGGCCGGTCTCGTCCTGATCGCACCCGGTGATCACCACCTGACGCTCGACCGCAACGCAGCGGGCGTCACCGTTCGCCTCTCGCAGTCCGACCCGGTGAACTTCTGCCGCCCGGCCGTCGACGTCATGTTCGGCTCCGTCGCCCAGGTTTTCGGAGGCAACGTCCTCGCCGTCATCCTGACGGGGATGGGTCACGACGGACGCGACGGGTGTGCTGTGCTCAAGGATCGCGGAGCCACCGTGCTCGCTCAGGACGAGGCGACGAGCGTCGTGTGGGGAATGCCTGGCGCAGTCGTTCAATCCGCCCTCGCCGACGAGGTCTGCGCGCTCACTGCGGTCGGCCCGCGGATCGCGCAGCTCGTGTCCGGCCGTCAGCGACACAAGGTTGCGCCCCGATGACCACGATGACCGCCTCACAGTTCGACTTCCTCTGCAAGATCGTGCGGACCGATTCCGCGATCGTCCTCGAATCGGGCAAGGAGTACCTCGTCGAGAGCCGGCTCGCGCCGATCGCGCGCGTGCAGGGTCTCGGCTCGGTCGGGGATCTCGTGCAGCGACTCGTGTCGTCGCCATCCGCACAGTTGCGGGCTCAGGTCGTCGACGCGATGACCACCAACGAGACCTCGTTCTTCCGCGACGTGCACCCGTGGCAGACGCTGCGTGAGCACATCTTGCCCGACCTGTTCGCGGCGCGGGCGGTGACTCGGCGGCTCAACATCTGGTGTGCCGCGTGCTCGAGCGGCCAGGAGCCGTTCTCGCTGGCGATGACGCTGCTGGAGCACTTCCCCGAGCAGGCACGCACGTGGAACATCAAGATCATGGCGACGGACCTCAGCCCCAGCATGGTCGAGCGGTGCAAGTCGGGCCGGTTCACCCAGCTCGAGGTGAACCGTGGACTGCCCGCCGCGTTGCTGATGCGGTACTTCGTCAAGGACGGCGCCGAGTGGCGTCTCACCGACGACGTGCGCCGGATGGTCGAGACCCGAGCCGCGAACCTGGTCGTGCCCTCGTCGCTGCCTCAGATGGGCGGCATCGACCTCGTCATGATCCGCAACGTCCTGATCTACTTCGACGATGCGACCAAGGCGGGCATCCTGTCGTCGATCCATCGGCTGCTGAAGCCCGAGTCGTACCTGATGCTCGGATCATCCGAGGTCTCCACCGGACTGTCGTCGAACTTCACACGCTGCCAGACGGGGAAGACGATCTACTTCCGGCCCACCGCCTGACGATGAGAGCTGCGGCGACGGTCCTCCGGACCGCTGGTGCAACACGCGATCGTGTGCGCACGGTCGTCGCCGACCCGCATCCCATCGCGGCGAGCGGGCTCGTCGGCTGCCTCGCCGAGAACGGGTTCGACGTCTGTGGGGTCGTGGGCGACGTCCACTCGCTCAACGCGCTCGTCGAGCTCGCCCGGCCGGCGCTGATCGTGATGGAGACCGACCTCGGCGACCGACAGGAGTCGCTTGCCGCGATCACGACGCTCGTCGTGCGCTACTCGTCGCGGATCCTCGCCTTCAACGCCGACATCTCCGGCAAGGGCGTTCACTCGGCCTTGGAGAGCGGCTGCCTCGGCGTCGTACCGCGCGCGGCCCCGGTTGCGGATCTCCTCGCCGGAGCGCGAGCGGTCGCTGCGGGGGAGAGCCACGTGCATCCGTTGGCGATGGCCGCGGTGCTGCGTGCGACCCGGAGCGACACCTGGGATCGCACTCGACCGGTGCTGACGGCGAGGGAGTTCAGCGTGCTCGCGCTGATCGCCGAGGGTTGCAGCAACGGAGCCGTCGCGAGCCGGCTGGGGCTGTCGTCGGCGACGGTGAAGACGCACGTCGAGCGGATCCTGCGCCGTCTGTCGGCGGACGACCGGGCGCATGCGGTCGCCATCGCGATGCGCCTCGGTCTGCTCCACTGAGCAGCAGTCGCTCGCTCAGGCCGCGCCGATGAGCGCCCGTGCGTCCGAGTGGCTGAGGCTGCGGCGCTGACCGGGGGAGATCCCCCCGAAGTACCCGCCGACGATCTCGTGGCGGTAGGCATGGTCGAGGCAGGCGGCACGGACAGGGCACTTCGCGCACATCGCCACGGTGCTCGCGGCGATCGACCGACCGGCCTCGACGAAGAAGATGTTGAGCGCCTCGAGGGGAAGGTCGCCGCACGCGGCGTCGTCGAGCCACGGCATGTCCGGGGTGGTCATGATGTAGGCGCCGAGCGACTCGGACCGGGGTGAGGTGCTGTCGACTGGTTGGGTGTTGGTCATGGTCGTTCTCCGTTGCTTCGTTCGTTGTTCGCTGTTCGGAAGACGACAGTCCGGGACGCTCGTGCGCGCGCACGAAAAACTTGCGACATTTTCCAGGGACACCGCGAGCAGGTCTGATCGTTGTGGTTCAGCGTGCAGCGGCGGCGGACGCGCTGAGGCAGAGCTCGGTCGCGAGGTCCTCGGGCAACCGCCCGTCGCGGATCGCGAACACGGTGACGATGCCGGCGAGCAGCGCGATCGAACCGCGCATCAGCTCGGCATCGAGTGCCATCGCACGTGACTGCTCGATGTCCGCAGCTGCGGCTGCCGGGTCGCCCGAACGCACGGCTTCCAGGCGCCAGGCCGCGGCGTGCACGGTCGTGTGGGGAGACACGTGGTACGTCCGGGCCGTCTCCAACATCTCACGGGCGAGCGCGCAGCTGAGCCCCGCTTCCTGCTCGGCGAACGGAGCTTCCTCGATCCGCTCCAGGGTGGTCAGTGCGATCAGGATCAGCAGATCACCGATGTCGTCGAGCTCCTCGATGAGGTGTGACTGCAGGAGCTCTGCGGCGAACCTGTCTCCTCTGATGACGGCTGCTACCGAGCCGTACAGGCTCACGAGCGCGTTGCGCACTCCGGGAGGTCGAGGATGGCTGAACACCACGATGACTGTTCGAGCTGGCGGTCCCCGGGGCCATGCGCCGATGGTGAAATCACGGGGGAGCTCGATGTGATGACAGCTAGACCACGAAGCGAGAGAGCCTGACGACCGTGCGGCACCGCTGGGCGGCGGCGAGCGCCGCTGGGAGATCGACGAACAGAGGAGTCCACGCCCGAGCGATCGGCACCGAGTGCACGCTGGATCGCAGGGACGACGGTGCGAGCCAGGAGAGCGGCCTCGCCTCGGCCGGTGACAGCAGCAGCTCGCCCTGAGAGGTGTTCGTGACTCGCACGATGTCGCCGGTGAGGTCAACCCGCGCGACCTCCGCGAAGACCTCCTGGTGACGTCGGCCGTGACGGACAAGGAGCCCCCAGCGCCGGGAGATGCAGACCGTGATCGCATCGTTGGCGCTGAGGACGGTGTCGTGTTCGCCCGCCGCCCAGATGCGCAGCCGGCGAGGCGGCTTCGCAGCGAACGTCTCGTCGAGGATCTCGACGCCGCGCTCGCCAGATGGGAGCTGCAGCAGCGTGGTCTCCAGCAGGCGGATCTGGTCGGCGACGGCCTCCGCGTCGAGCACCGGCAGCGTTGCGCGCGCCTGGTCCTCGCTGCAGAGCTGATCGAGTATCGGCCGCAGTGCGGGGTGGATCTCGTAGCCGTGACGGGTGCACGATTCGAGCAGCGCGTGCACGTTCGTCGCCGGCCCCAGCGACCAGGTCCGCGCCCACGTCCGGTGCCATGCCCAGAACGCGGCCGTCGCTCCCGGCTGGAGCAAGTCGGCTGCGGACACCGTCCAATCAACCACCCGGCCGTCGTCGATCACCGGCTCCACCGATCCAGCGATCGCGGCGGGCGCCTGCTGTGGAACGTCTCCGGTGGGCACCATCGCGAGGATGTCGACGGGAGGAACCGTGGTGGATCCTGCGGCGTTGACGTCACTCGACATGTTCACGCATCCGCCACTCCCGGTGCTCGCCTGGACGACCGATCAGAAGACGCTATCGGACGCTGATGCGCGCGCCGGCTGATCCTCCTGGAGCAACGTGGAGAGGCGTGCCGGCACCAGCGTGCCCACCCGTCCTGACATGAACGTGGACATGCTCCAGATGCCCTGGCCGAACGCGTCGTACAGGCGATCGCCGATCTGGGCTGCCGCGGCGGCGGTCAGTGGTCTGCTGTCGAGTCGCGCCTCGAGCGAGTCCGCGAGGCGTCGGGTCGTGCGCAGCTCACCGTCGATGCGCCCGACGGCCGCCGCGAGTCCGACGGCATCGCCGGGGTTGCGGCTGAGGTACGCGTGCACGTGGCTCATCGCGACGGGCGCGATCCGGGCGGCCAGTGCGCCGTCGATGTGGATCGACGTCCGCGACGGATCGCCGACGATGCGTTCCCACGCGGCAGTCGCCTCGATCCGCCGCGACTCGATCGCGTGGTGGGCCGCCAGCAGCATGTCGGCACGGATGCCGGGTGCGAGGCGGAGCACCTCGTCGGCCGTCGCCGAGCAGCGCAGTGCAGTCACGAGCGCGGTGATGTGGTGGCGTCGGATGCTGATCGCCCGGTCGGGCTCAGGGGCGCGGCCGGCGAGCTCCTGCGCGCGGGCTACGAACTCGGCCTCGTCGGCTGCGGTGCCGGGAAGCCCTCTGGCGCCCCACGGGCTCCAGAGCTCGATCCGCTTCGTGCCACTGTCGGCTGGTCCCAGTTCGCGTCCGACAGAGCCGGGCACGTCGGTCCTGCGGCGCAGACGCTGCTGTGGCAACGCGGTGAGCGTGGTGGTCGACATCATTCCTCCATGGTTGTCTTCGTGGACACGATCCGTGTGTCCGCACCATGGATGGTTCTGAGAGCGGCGACAGCGCATGGTCATCGCCGGGGCATCCGGGGGTGATCTCCGCGGGTACCGGGTGAGGTGAGGTTCACCCGCTCGGTACGTCCGACGGTGAGGTCAGTCGCGCCCGTGCCGCTGGATCTTGCGCAGCACCACCGGGTGCTGGATCTTGGCGATCGCCTTGGCCTCGATCTGGCGCACTGCCTCGCGGGAGAGACCGAGCGCCTCGCCGATGTCGGCGAGCTTGTCCTCGGGTTCGCCGTCGAGACCGAACCTGCGCACGAGGACGAACAGATCGCGCGGGTCGAGTGCGGCGAAGCCGAACGACTTCAGCGCGGACAACGTCATGCTGGCCATCACCGTCGATTCGGGCCCGGGGGTGGAGCTCTCGATGGTGTCGCCAAGGGTGACGTCGTCGGCATCACCCACGGGACGATGGACCGATTCGAACCGCGGCGGCGCGATGACTCGGCGGACCTGATCGGCGGTGGCGCCGACGGCGGCCGCGACCTCCTGATAGGTGGGCTTGTGCTCGGCATCGTCGCCCTGCAGGGCCCGGTACGCGCGCAGGATCTCGGGGCGGCGCTCGAAGTCGCCGATGCTGACGTTCTGGTGGTCAGCGCCGCGGACGGCGCGGAGGACCTCACGCTGGATCGGCTTGAACGCCCACGGACCGAACTTGCCCTGACCGGGATCGAAGCTGTCGATCGCCCGCATCAGGCCGAGCATGCCTGCGGCCTCGAAGTCGGCCGAGTCGTCGCGGCTGGAGTTCAAGGTGAAGCGCCGACAGTACGAACGCACGAGGCCGGCGTTGAACGTCACGACCTCCGTGGTCACGTCGTTGAGTTGACGGCGAAGCCGGCGCAGACGCAGCTCGGCAACCCTGTCGCCCTCTTCGGCGGTCGCCTCGATCTCGGCGATCTGCCGTTGCACGAAACGCCGGCGCTCGAACAGCTCGGCGTTGGCGTCCTTGAACTGATCGGACGTGCTCGGCTCGGGCATCACCCGCTCTGCCAGCTCTGACTGCATCTTCACTCCCATCGATGACCGCGCCTGTATCGGCTGGTGAGAGCATGTTCGCCTTCCGAGCTTCTGGACGGTAGAGCAGGACGCACCTCCTTTGGGGATGCGATTGCACTGTGGACAACATCGGCCGAATGGCCGAACGGTCAACGTCGGGTTCGACGGAGCGCCGTTCGCGGTTCACCCTGAGTGACGGTTGGACGGCTGCGCCGAGCAACGTGCGCAGACGGCATCACCCGGGACAGTCGATGTCATGCGAGCGCTGCCATGACCGTGTGTGTGATCCTCATCCACCACGACGACTGTGTCCGGAGTGGCTGGGCCCGGTCGTTGGCGTCCTCGCCCGACATCGACGTCGTCGCCTCGGTGCGGCATCTGGAAGCGGGCGTCGCGGCCTTTGCCGTGCAGCCTCACGCTGTGGTCGTGATGGAAGAGGGCGCTGTCAGCGACGCCGGCGATGCCCTATACCTCGAACCCTTCCGCGCGATCGCGCAGGCCGCACGGATCGTCGTGGTGCTGAGCTCGGTGGAACCGCATGCAGCCATCTCGGCGATGCGCGGCGGTGCGCGCAGCATCGTTCGCACCGATTTCGACGAGATGCCCTGCGCGATTCGATTGACCGCGAACGAGGTCGGCGTGATCGACGCCTCGGCGCTGAGCGCGCTGTTGACCACGCTCGCCGGCCTCCCTCGCAACCCCTTGTCCGCTCGCGAGCGCGATGTGCTCTCGTGCCTGGCGGGCGGACTGAGCAACGCCGAGGCGGCCTCGCGCCTGTACGTCTCGCGTGAGACGGTCAAGTCGCACGTCGCGCACCTGCTCCGCAAGCTCGAGGTCGACGATCGGTTCGCCGCGGTCGACAAGGCCCAGAAGATCGGTCTGCTGTCATGAGCCTCGCGGACCCGCCCTCGTTCCATCAGCCCGACCACGCGTCAACACCAGCAGCAACAGCGAGAGAATGTGAGAACCCGTCGTGAAAGTGCTCATCGTCGATGACAGCAAGGTGATGCGGATGATCGTGGCGCGCGCGCTTCGGCAGTCCGCCGTCGCGACGTTCGAGATCGCCGAGGCCGAGGACGGCCTCGCGGCCCTCGCCGTCGCCAAGACCTTCGAGCCCGACCTGATCCTCTCCGATTGGAACATGCCGGAGATGAGCGGGCTCGAGTTCCTGAAGGCGTTCCGAGCCTCCGGCGGTGCCACCGCGTTCGGTTTCATCACCAGCGAGACCCACCCGGCGGTCCGGGACGAAGCGATCGAGGCCGGCGCCAACTTCTTGCTGACGAAGCCGTTCAGCCCGGAGCAGTTCGCCGAGGTGGTCGGGGCGGTGACGGTCTGATGGCGCTGGGCACACCCGGTCGCCGTCTTCCGATCCCCGAGGAGGTCGCCGACTTCCTCTCCGATCTGCTCGGCCAACCGATCTCGGTCACCAAGGCCGCGACGGTCGACCTCGCGGACGGCGACGTCAACTACATCACCGGCCGCTACGTCGACGACAAGGGACGGCTGATGTGCGCCTGCGTCGCAGATCTCTCACTCGCTGCCACGGCCGGTGCGGCGCTCGGGCTCATCCCGCGCGGCACGGTCACGGAAGCGGTGGAGGCGGGCGAGCTCGGCGAGACGCTGCGTGACAACTATCGCGAGGTCGTGAACATCCTGTCGAAGTTCCTCAACGGACCAACGGTGCCCCACGTGCGTCTCGACGACCTCGTCGATGGCCTGCCCGCGGACGCGACCGGGATGCTGACGGCTGCGACTCGCCGTAAGGACTACGACGTGACCGTGATCGGGTATCCCGGCGGTCACCTCACACTGCTCGGGACGTGACGACCCCTGTGCGTGACATCGAGGAGCGTCCCGTCGGCCGCTCCTCTTTTGGAGTTGCGCGCCCCTGTTCGACCGGCCATCATTCGAGCAGTTCAACGCTGTTGTTCTGGTGCGCTGTTGTGCCCTCGTTCCGCTGGTCAGGCGGGACGTGTGATGACAGGTGGTGGGAGGCCAATGCTCAACGATCCCGATGACTCGATTCGGGTCCTGATCGTCGATGACCACAAGATGTTCGCCGACAGCTTGGCGCGCCTGCTCGGCGACGAAGTCGGCATCGACGTCCTCGGCATCGCCAACACCAGCGAGCAGGCCGTGGAGATGTGCGCCCGGCTCGCACCCTCCGTCGTGCTCGTCGACTACCAGCTTCCCGACACCAATGGTGCGGTGTTGGCGACCGAGCTGAAGCGCGCCGATCCCGACCTGATGATCGTGATGCTGACCGGTGCCAACGAAGACCGGGTCCTGCTCGACGCGATCGATGCGGGTTGCTGTGGCTTCATCACCAAGGACCGCGCTGCGGTGGAGGTCGTCAAGGCCGTTCGCGGCGCGGCGGCCGGTGAGGCGCTCATCTCGCCGCTCCTGCTCGCTCGTCTGCTGCCGAAGCTGAAGCGCACCTATCGCTCACTCGGCTCCGATCTGACCGACCGGGAGCGAGCCACCCTCAACCGCCTCGCGGAAGGATGGAGCAACAAGGCGATCGCATCCGATCTGAACCTCAGCCTGAACACGGTTCGCAACTACGTGCAGTCGTTGCTGAGCAAGCTCGGTGCGCACTCGAAGCTCGAGGCGGTCTCCACGGCTGTCCGCGAAGGGATCATCGACTACCCGACCAAAGCCTGACCTCGGGGGAGGTCGACACAGTGCATTCGCGCGGGCACCAGATCGGCGAATGCACCGCTGGGTTCGAGGCAAACGAATCTGGCGGCCGGTTGAGGGATCCTTGACACTGTTCTGGTGAACGAGTCGGATCGCTACGACGCTGGCTGGACCCGGCGTGTCGAGGAACGCCCACGGTGGTGTCGGTGGATCATGGCGACCTGGCGGTCGACCATGCCGCGCGGCAGCGATCTCGCCGCCGCCACATTCGAACGGCGTCATCGTGGGATCAAGAGCCTTCTGTGGACGATGATGATCGGGATCCTCCCGTATTCCATCGCGACCGGCAGGCCGGCCGTCGCGGCGTTTCTCTTGTCCGTGCCGATCGCGCTCGAGGCATGCCGTGCTGCCTTCGTGCGCAGCAGAGCCCGGCAAGCGTCGATGGTGACGCTGGACCTGTTCGTGTGCGCGTCGTTGTACGTCTATCTCGCGGGCGGTGTCACCGAGGCCCATTTCATCTACTTCGTGCTCGTCGGCGTCATCGCGCTCTACCAGGACTGGCGCCCGTTCCTCATCGGCATCGCGCTCGTCGTCGTCGACCATGTCGTCCTCGGACTCGTGATGCCCGATGCAGTGTTCGGTTCTCACGGCATGTCGATGACGACGATGACGACGGCCAAGCTTGCGACCGTCCATGCTGCGTTCCTCGTCGGTTCGACGGTGGCGAGCATCGTCGCGTGGAAGGCGAGCGAGGTGCAGGGCCGCTCGGACGAGCTCACCGGCCTTCCCAATCGACAGGTGCTGAGCGATGTCCTCGAGTGGACTCTGTCGCCCGGCCGCTCGGGGGTGTCAGTGCTCCTCGTCGACCTGTGCGGGTTCAAGCGGATCAACGACGTCTACGGACACGACGCAGGCGATCAACTGTTGGTCGAGGTGGCCCGTCGGATCTCGCGCACGTGCCGCCGTCAGGACGTCGTCGCTCGGGTGGGCGGCGACGAGTTCGTGGTCGTCCTCCCGGACAGCGACTCGCACGGCGCCATCTCCGCGGTCGCCCGAATCGCCGAGGCATGCGGTGAGCCGCTGCGGGTCGACGACCGCACCATCCGGATCACCGCGAGCATCGGCGTCGTGGTGGTCGCCCAAGCCGACGGACCGCGCAGGCCCATCGAGGTGCTGAGTGACGCCGACCTCGCGATGTGCGCGGCGAAGCGGCAGTACGGCGACTCCGGCGGCTTCAAGATCTTCGTTCCAAGCATGCGCGCGCAGGCTCGTGCCGACTTCGAGCTCGAGCTCGATCTCGCCGAGAGCGTGGAGCGAGGCGAGCTCCGGCTCCTGTACCAGCCGGTGGTCGACATGGTGACGTCGCAGATCGTGGGTGCGGAGGCGTTGGTGCGCTGGCAACATCCGACGCGTGGGCTGCTCGGGCCGATCGAGTTCATCCCGGCCGCCGAGCGCACCGGTCTGATCGTCGGGATCGGGCGATGGGTCCTCCAGGAGGCCGTTGCCCAGCTGTCCCTCTGGAACGAGCGGTTCCCACATCTCGGTGACCTGTCGATGCACGTCAACCTGTCGACCCACCAGTTGCGGAGCTCCTCGCTGGTGGCCGAGATCCGTGAGCTCGTGCAGCCGTCACCGATCGTTGCCGACCGCCTCGTCATCGAGATCACCGAGAGTGCGCTGCTCGGCGGGGATCGCGACCTCATCGTGCTGCGCCAGCTCAAGGACCTCGGCATCCGGTTGGCGCTCGACGACTTCGGAACCGGCTACTCCTCGCTGTCGAACCTCGCCCGGTTGCCGATCGACGAGCTGAAGATCGACAAGTCCTTCACCGACGACGTGCCGGTGGGTCCCAACCGAACGTTGATGGCCGGAGTGCTCGCGCTCGCCGGCCGCGTCGGGATGATCCCGATCATCGAGGGCATCGAGCGGCCCGAACAGGTCAGTGAGCTGCTCGCGATGGGCGCCAGGGTCGGTCAGGGCTACTACTACAGCCGACCGTTGTCATCGGACGCGTTCATGCTCAAGCTCGGTGACCAGCCGGTACCGAACGACCAGCGCGACGGCACGGTCGTTGCCCTCTCGATGGCCGGCGGCGCACCGCGCAAGGCGACCGCAGCGACCGATGTCGGAATGCGCACTGGACGGACAGGGTGACGGTCGTCTGGGCTTGCGCACGTCGCGGGAAGCGGGCAACATGCTGCGGCCCGGTGTGGTCGGGGGCGTGGATGTCGGGCCCGTGTGCTCGGCCTGAGCGAGCGGGGAGGGATCGGACCGGTGTCCTTCGAACACACATCAGAGAACGGTGTCGACCGCTGCTTCGAATGCTTCGTCGACGCCGTGACTGAATACGCGATCTTCATGCTCGACGCAGAGGGAGCCGTCGCCTCGTGGAACTTGGGCGCGCGACGCATGTTCGGCGACGAGGAGCACGAAGCCCTGGGCCAGAGCGTGTCCCGGTTCTCTCTCGCCGGGGATGCCGAAGCCGGGAGACCAGAGGCCGACCTCGCCGAGGCCGCGGTCGCCGGCAGCTGCCGCACCGACGGCTGGCGGCTCCGCAAGGACGGCAGCTCCTTCTGGGCGCACGTGGTCATCACGGCCCTGTACGACGGCCAGCAGCAGCTGACCGGCTACGCCCATGTCACCCGTGACGACACCGAGCGCCGGATCGTCGAGGCCACCGCGCGCACGACGACGGCACAGGCGCTCCGGGTGAACGCCGCCACGGACGACTTCCTGTCGCGGATGAGCCACGAGCTGCTGACGCCGTTGAACGCGATCCTCGGCTTCGGTCAGGTCTTGAACATGGAGGAACTGACCCCGACGCAGCGCGAATGTGTCGACCGGATCGTCATGGCAGGTGACCACCTCGTCGATCTCGTCGACGAGGTGCTCGGTCTCACGAGCTTGCGGAGCGGTGCGATGCGGCTGTCGCCCGAACCCGTCCACGTGCCATCCGCGGTGGCTGACGCGGTGTACATGATGCGTCCGCTCGCCGACCGTCGCGGCGTGTCCGTCGTGGTCGAGCCGATGCCGAACGAACCGTGCGTGCGTGCCGACCGCCGACGGCTCCATCAGGTGCTCGTCAACCTCCTGGAGAACGCGATCAAGCACAACCCGGACGATGGCGAGGTGCGCGTGCGTTGCGAGCCGCTCGACGGCGCGCGGGTCAGGGTGACCGTGATCGATGCCGGCCTCGGTCTGCGCCAGTCGGATCTCGACAGGCTGTTCGAACCGTTCGAGAGGTTGGCAGCAGCGCGCAGCCAGGTCGCCGGCAAGGGCCTCGGCCTCGCGCTGACGAAGCGCTTGGTCGAGGCGATGGACGGCTCGGTCGGCGTCAGCAGCCGCCTCGGCGAGGGCTCCTCGTTCTGGATCGACCTCCCGGTCACGTCTCGCTCAGAGGAGACCGACGCGGGACAGGTCCCGCCCTCGAGCGCCACCGAGCCGTCGCACATCGCTCGGCGCGTGCTCTACGTGGAGGACAACCTGTCGAACGTGCGCCTCGTCGAGCGAGTTCTGGCGCGGCACCCGCACGCGTTGCTCACGGTGGCCACGACAGGAGGCGCAGCGCTCGCTCGCGTCGTCGACGATCAGCCGGACGTGATCTTCCTGGACCTCCACCTGCCGGACATGTCGGGCGAGGACGTGCTCGCCGGCATCCGCGCCGACCCGCGGACGGCGCACATCCCCGTGGTGGTGCTCACCGCCGACGCCACGACCGAGCGATCGGACCGCCTGTTCGCGCTCGGCGCGAACGCGTACCTCACCAAGCCGTTCGACATCTACCAGTTGCTGGACATCATCGACGACCCGACGGACGAGCACCACGTGACGACGCGAGCCGCGGAGCCGGACGTGTCGCCGGCACCGCCATCGCCATCGCCATCGCCGTCGCCGTCGCCGTCGCAGGACGACATGTGGTCGCCCACCGCTGATGTCGCACATTCGATGAACAACCTGCTCGGCGTGATCCTGAACCTCTGCGCCCTGCTGACGCGTTCGGCCACCGACCCTGCCGTGATCGCCGACCTCGCCGAGGTCCGCAACGCAACCGAGCAGGCCGTCGATCTCGTGAAGCAGATGCCGTCTCGGGGGTAGCGCGCGTGGTGCCATTGCACCACCGAATTGCATGCTGATGTCTCATGTTGTGCCGCTGTCCGGCAGACGATGAGAACACGTGAGCATTTTCTGTCGTGAGCAATCGACCGTCCGGGCACACGCCAATCGCGCCCGTCAGCTGATCGTCGTCGCTGTCGTGGCACTGCTGAGCACCGGCGTCGTCGCGAGCTCCCCTTCGGTCGCAGCCCCATCATCTGTGGACTCCTCGACCGACTGGCTGGGCACGGTGAACTACTTCCGCGCGATGGCCAAGCTCGGCCCGGTGGTCGAGGATCCGGGGATGTCAGCGGCGGCGGCCCTCCACTCGTGCTACATGCTCTACAACGGCATCACCCACGACGAGACGCCCGGACTGCAGGGGTACACGGTGGACGGAGACGCGTCGGGCAACAACAGCAACGTCGCGGTGTCCAGCCAGATCAACGCGCCGGCTCATAGCCACGTCGAGCTCTGGATGACCGGTCCGTTCCACGCTCTCGGCATCCTTCGGCCCGGCCTGAAGTCAGTGGGATTCGGGATGTGCAACCTCGAGGCCACGCCGACGCCGTGGCACTCTGGGGCCACGCTCGACGTGCTCCACGGTCTCACCCAGGTCGGGCAGACGGCGCCCGTCGTCTGGCCCGGCAACGGCGCGACGACCAGCCTCAGCCAGTTCGTCACCGAGAGCCCCAACCCACTCGACTTCTGTGGCTGGACGGGGCAAGCAGCGGGGCTTCCGATCCTCGCGATGATGCCGGAGACGTTCTCCCGCAACCCGACGGCGACGGTCGCTGGGTCGAACGGCGTTCCGCTCGACACATGCGTGCTGTCGCCGAAGAACACATCCGGCGTCGCCCAGCAGATCCTCGCCGCCAACAACGCGGTCGTGATCATCCCTCGCGCCAAGCTCGATCCGGACACCTATGCGGTCTCGCTGTCGACCACCGCTCGCAACGTCTCCTGGAGCTTCGGTGTGGACCCGTCCGCTGTGATCACCACCACCGGGACGCAGCCTGCGCTGCCGTTGCAGCCGGCCCCGACGACATCGCCACTTGCGTCGGGCAACACGTTGCAGATCCTGAGTCCTACGCGGATCGTCGACACTCGGGACAACGTCGGATCGACCTCGCTCGTCGGCACGCTGCCCAAGCGCATCCAGATATCCGATCATGGCGGCGTCCCCGACGGCGCCAGGGCGATCAGCGCGAACTTCACCGTCACCGACGCTGCAGCAAGCGGGTTCTTGACGGTGTGGAACTGCTCGGCCGACCGCCCCGTCGTGTCGACCGTCAACTTCGTCGCCGGCGACACCGTTCCGAACGGCGCGAGCGTTCCGCTCGATGCCACGGGCGGGATCTGCGTCTACTCCTCGGCGAACGTCGATCTGCTCGTCGACGTGAACGGGTACTTCGGAGTCGGGGGCGGTGGGAAGTTCGCCTCGGTCACCCCGACGCGTTTGATGGACAGCCGTGCCGGCCTCGGCACCGCCGGCCGCGTGCCCGCGGACTCGGTCGTGCCGCTCCAGGTGACTGGCGTCGCCGGGGTGCCGTCGAAGGTGTCGGCCGTTGCGCTGAACGTGACCAGTGTGTCCCCGAGCGCAGCCGGGTTCGTCACCGTCTACCCCTGCGACGGGCCGAGGCCGGTGGTCTCCAGCCTCAACCCGATACCCGGATCGGTGAAGCCGAACGTCGTCATCACACCGGTCGCAGCCGACGGCACCGTGTGCCTCTACACCCTCACGGATGTCGATCTCGTCGTCGACATCACCGGGTACCTCGTGCCGAGCGCGACGTTGAAGTTCACCTCGACCACACCGTTCCGGCTCACCGACACCCGTGATCGCAACCGGGTCGAGCTGAACGACGGGACCGGCGGCAACCCGCTGGGTGGCGGTCAGATGTTGACCATCCAGGTCGCGGGTCAGCGTGGAGTGGCTGCGGATGCGAAGGCGATCTCGGCCAACTTCACCGTCATCGGATCGTCCTCGTCCGGGTACCTCACGGCGTGGCCGTGTGGGCAGCAGCCGGCGACGTCGACGGTCAACTTCGGTGTCGGCTTCGCGGTGGCGAACGGTGCCCAGATGCCCCTTTCGGCCAGCGGTCAGCTGTGCGTCTACGTCTCCAACTCGGTGCACGTCATCCTCGACATCAGCGGCTGGTGGAGCTGAGCCATGAGGCCGCATGCCGGCGACATGGTGGAAAAGCTGCGCCTCCCTCGGACCGTCAGCGGGGCCACATGCTCGTGCCGTCCATCTCCGGGAAGGGAACCTCGTGCCGATGACCGTTGAAGCGACGACATCCGTGGACGTCGCCCAGATGCTGGACGCTCTTCCCGAGCGAGTGGTCCGGTATCGGATGGACGATCTCCGCGTCACGTACTGCAACGCGTCCTGGGCCGCTGCTCATGGATCGACGGCCGTCGGCGTCGTCGGACACACGTTGGACGAGTTCCTCTCGCCCACCGAGATGCTCTGTCTCGATGCCCAGCTGGCGCGGTTCGATCCCCACAACCTGATCATCACCGACACTGCAGCCCGTCCGGCCCCTGGGCCGCCCGGTCGCTGGGTCGAGTGGGTCGACCAGTTCCTGCCGGACGACAGCGGGTCTGTGGACGTGCTGTCGGTGGGCCGGGACATCACGGACCGGTACCTCGTCGAGGCACGGTTGGCTGCGAGCGAGGCCCGGTTCCGCGATCTCGCGGACAAGTCGATCGATGTCGTGTGGCGGTTCCTGTCGACCCCCGAACCTCACTTCGACTACCTGAGTCCTTCCGTCCAGACATGGTTGGGGTATCCACCCTCGCTGTTCCTCGATGACTTCGGCAGCTTCCTCGACGTGCTCGACCGGGATGGGCGGCGAGTCGTCGAGCGGGCGTTGAACGGGCGTCCTCTTCCGGCGACATGCGACCTTCGCTTCCGGCGCCGGGACGGGATCGAGGTCATCGGCGAGATGCAGGTCACGCCGATCCCCGACGGATCACAGGGCGTTGGTCGCGACGTCACCGAGCTCCGCACGCTGCAGGACCGCATGGCCTCGTTGGCCCTGCGCGATCCGTTGACGGGTCTCGCGAATCGGCGCCTCCTCGCCGACCTGATGAGCAGCACGCTCCGGCGCGCGGTCACGGCCGGTCTCGCGATCGGCGTGGCCTTCATCGATCTCGACGACTTCAAGTCGATCAACGACCAGTACGGCCATGAGGCAGGTGACACGGTCCTGTGCGCGGTGGCGAACAGACTGGTGAGCACGGTTCGCATCGGCGACATCGTGGCCCGCCTCGGTGGTGACGAGTTCGTCGTCGTCTACCAGGCCGGACACTCGACCGAGCGGAGCGTGCTCCGCCGGATCGCACGGGCGATCGAGCCCCCGATCGCGATCCGACACGATGTGAGCGTCCGGTGCACCGCAAGCGTCGGATACGTGGAGACGAGGGCCGTCGGGTACGACATGCACACCCTGTTGGGCGCGTCGGACACCGAGATGTACGCGGCCAAGCGGAGACGTCGAGCAGCGCAGGACAGGTCGTGATGCGCGCCGAGGATCGTCCCGCCGATGTCTGGGCGCTGACGCTGTCCCTGGAGCGTGCACTCGCAGCGCAGGGCGACGAACAGTTCGGCAGCATCGCCGCGGACAACTCCAGACTTCGCTGGATGGGGAGCTTCCCCGACGAGTGCTCGATGAACATCAGCGTCGGGCTCGAGGCGCACACCGCCCGGGATGCCGTCGATCTGCTGCTCGACACCCTCGAGCGGATCGAGGCCGGTCGGTGGACAGCGAAGCTCGTGCGCATGGAGCTCGTCGAGGCTGGATCGTGACGATGTACATCGGACGCCAGCCCATCCTCGATCGCCAACGGCATCGCCGCGGATACGAGCTGCTGTTCCGGAACGGCGTCGTCACCGACGCCGTGTTCGAGGACGGCGACGCGGCGACCCGCCTCGTGGTCGAGCAGGCGCTGCTCGACTGGGGCCTGCGCACGCTCGTCGGCGATGGTGACGCATTCGTCAACGTGACCGCGGAGTTCCTCCACAGCGGACTGTTCACCGTCCTGCCACCGGAGCGCGTCGTGCTCGAAGTGCTGGAGTCGGTCGCGCTGGACTGTGAGACGGTCGCCGCCGTGAAGGCCGCGACGGCCCTCGGATACCGGTTCGCACTCGACGACGTCGTCTCGACGTCGGTCGTGGGCCTCGAACACATCCTGCCCTTCGTCGACGTGATCAAGATCGAGGTCCTCTCACTCTCGGACGCCAGCATCCGCGACCTCGTCACCGAGCTGCGCCTGGCGGCCCCGAAGGCCAGGTTGCTGGCAGAGAAGGTGGAGACCCGAGCATCGTTCGAGTTCTGTCGCGACCTCGGCTTCGATCTGTTCCAGGGCTACTTCTTCGCGAAGCCCGAGGTCCTCCAGCGCGCCGCACGCCCGCTCGGCTCCGACGCCGCGATGGCGCTGCTGGCGGCGGTGCAGGATCCGTCGATCACGATCGACCACCTGGCCGACCTGGCCAGCACCGATCCGACACTGACGTACCGGTTGCTCAAGTTGGTCAACACGAGCGCAGCGGGCCTTGTCACGCCGACGGACTCGGTCAAGCAGGCCATCGTGCTCCTCGGCATCGACTACGTGCGTCAGATCGCCACGCTGCTGACCCTGTCGACGAACTCGACGAGCAACCCCGAGCTCGTCACGCTCGCGGTGACACGGGCGCACATGGCCCGTCATCTGCTTGCCGGCCAGGGGGATGCGAATGCCGCCTTCACCGCCGGCCTGCTGTCGGTGATCGACGTCGTGTTCGGTGTCGCAATGGTCGAGCTCGTCGACGAGTTGCCGCTCTCGGGTGAGGTCCGCGATGCCCTGCTGCTCGGTGAGGGCCCGATCGGTCACGCGCTTGAGTTCATCCGCGCATATGAGCAGGCTGACGTGGCAACGATGTCGCGGTACGACATGTTCGATGCCGAGCTCAGCACCGACGCGTTCGGCCGATCGACGGCACATGCCATCGAGTTCGATCGTCAGCTCGCCGTGCTCACGGGCTCGAGACGCCGGCGGGCTCGCACTGCACATGATGCGGGGTCGCGCGTCATCGCACCGATCTCGAGCTGATCGACGGCGTCGGCGCCGGGAGTACTCTCGGCGGATGCTCGACCACCTCTCCATCCAGTGCCAGGACATCGCAGCGGCGCTTCGCTTCTACGACACCGTGTTGGCGGCGATCGCCGGCAAGCGAGTGCTCGACTTCGGTGACGTCGTCGGCTACGGCGTGGAGTTCCCCGACTTCTGGGTCGGCGCCCAGACCACCGGCGGCGCCAACCGCGAGGCCCACATCGCGTTCGTCGCGCCGAGCCGTGCAGCGGTGGACGAGTTCTTCGCTGCAGCACGAGATTTCGGGGCAGAGGTGCTCCACGAGCCGCGCGTCTGGCCGGAGTACCACGCCGACTACTACGGCGCGTTCGTGCGCGACCCCGACGGCAACAACGTCGAAGCGGTCTGCCACGCCCCGGCCTGACGCCGAGGCGTGACAGCCGATCAGAACAGTCCGCTGAAGAAGTCGGCGACGTCGTTGCCGAAGTCGGAGAATGCCCCGCCGATCGCACTGATCGTGTCGGAGTTGAAGCCGATGCTGGACAGCAGACCGCCGATCGCGTCGGCGGCCTCGTGGAACGTGTTCGTCAGCACGTTTGCGATTTCGGACGCCGCTGCGCCGATGGCCTGGAGCACCTGCGCCGCGACCGCTGCCGCTTGGCCGAACACGCTCTGCAGAACGGAACCGATCTGGGCGATGGAGTAGCCGAGGTTCTTGAACAGGAGGGCCACGGCCGCTGCCGCTTGGCCGAACACGTTCTGCATGACGCCGGCGATCTGGTCGATCGCGAAGTTCAGGCCCTTGAGGATCGAGGCTGCAGTTGCGGCCACGTCGTTGTAGGCGGATTGCAGTGCTGACGCGATGTCGGCGACGCCGTAGTCGAGACCCTTCAGGATGGACGCCGCGGCCGAGTCGAGGCTGTTGAACACGCTCTTGAGTGCGGTCGCAACTTCCGTCGCGGCGTAGCCGATGTTCTTCAAGGTCTGAGCCATCGCCTGGTCGACCTCCGCGAACGCCGAGCGGAGTGCGGTGCCCACCTGGTCGACGAGGTAGCCGGCGCTCTTGAGCAACGCGGCGGCCCCGTCCGCCAGCTGGTGGTACACAGTGCTGAGCGCCGTGGCCACCTCGGTGGCCGCGTAGGACAGGTCCTTGAGGATCTGCGTGACGGCTGCGGCGGTGGCCTGGTATGCGCCGCTGAGGGCGGTGGCGATCTGGTCGGCCACGTAGCCGACGGCCTTCAGCGCGCTCGCTGCTGCCGCGGCGGCGTCGTTGTAGACGTCCTGCAGGGCGTCGGCGATCTGGTCGACGGCGAACTGAGCCAGCTTCAGCGCTGCCGCGGCGGCCTGGTCGGTGAGGTGGTACAGGTCGAGCAGCGCTCCTGCGATCTGTTGCACCGTGTAGTTCAGCGTCTTCAGCACCGAGGCCGCTGCGTTGTCGACGAGGTCGAGGACGTCCTGCAGCGCACCGGCGATCTGGTCGACCACGTACCCGGCGCTCTGCAAGAACCCTGCGATCGCCGCACCGGTCTGCGCGTACGCAGTCTCGAGTGCGTCGGCGACTTCGTCGACCGCGTATCCGACATCGGCCAGCACCTTCGTGACGGCCGCGACCGACGTGGCGTACGCGTCAGACAGGGCAGTCGCGACCACGGAGGCCGCAGCAGTGAACGTGTCCTTGAGGACCTGGGCTACCTGCGCCGCCGTCTGCTGGAAGACGTTGGCAAGTGCCTCCGCAGCACCCTTGATGTCGTAGCCGAGGCTGATCAAGCCGGCGACGGCCTGCTCTGCCCCTTCCTTGAACGTGTTCGCCAGCACCGTGGCCATCTGCGCCGCCGTGTAGCCCGCTTCGTTGAGCGTGTCGATCGCGGACTGGAATCCGCTCGAGACGGCCTCGACTGCGTCGTTGAAGCCGCTCGTCAGCACTCCGATGGCCCGGGTCGTGGAGGCAGCGATGTCGTTCGCGACGCCGACCGCATAGTCGGCGATGGCCGTTGCGACGGGGGCCAGTGTTGCGTAGGCCTGCACGCTGATGTCGATGATCCCGTTGACGATGTCCGGTCCGTAGGTCGAGATCACGAACTCGAGCCCGGCGCTGAGGAGAGCTCCGACGATGCCGCAGAGCGGTGCGGCGATGCCCTCCGTCACGAACGAGCAACCCACCGTGAACGCGACGTTGACGGCGAGCCCGACTGCGGAACCGATGCACTTCTGGAGCGTGCCGTTCTGGCAGTTGTCGGCGGTCACATAGGCGGACAGCGCGATGCCGACGACGGCCAGCGCCTTGCCGACGAACTTGAGGTTCCCCGCCTTCGAGCTGTCCTTGAACTCCTCGCTGAAGGTCGAGGCGATCTTGACGCCGGCCTTGATGGTCACGCCGAGCGCGAGGACGCCGAGCTTGGCGTCGTAGACGTCGTTGGATGCTTCCGTGGCCTGGCCGCGGAAGACGCTCTGGACCGTTGGCGTCGGCGTCGTGCCGGTGGGGTCGGTCAGAAAGGTCGGCCGATTGCGGACGAACGAATAGGCGGAGACGACGGATTCGCCGACGGCGGTCTCCACCGGTTCGCGCTGGGTGAACCGCCCGCTCGACGGGTCGTAGTTGCGCGCGCCCATGTCGTACAGCCCGGTCGTCGCATCCAGCAGTTGCCCCTGGAACAGCAGATCGACAGCGTCGGTCTGTGGTCCCGTGGCCGTGACGACACCGAACGCGTTGTATGTGTACGCGGCGACGACGTCGCCGTGGCCGTTCGTCACCTGATCCGTGGTCCCCAACGGATCGAGGTGGAAGAAGAAGGTGTCGGTCGGCGTCTGTGCCGCGACGGGGCCGTCGCCGTGGAAGTAGCGGCGCGTCGTCACGGTGCCGACGGTCTCCAGCGCGAGCTGAGGCGTGTCGCTGATCGGATCCCAGACGTACTTCGTGGTCGTCCCGTTCTCCGTGCGGGTGATCCGGTTGCCGTCGCCGTCGTAGGTGTAGCTGACCGTCGATCGCGTACCGTTCCTCAGCACGGTCGCGGTCGACAGTCGGCCGGCGGAGTCGTAGCCGTAGGTCTTGTTCCCGGCGGAGCTCGTCGAGCTCGTCACCGCGCCGCTGCGGTCGTAGGTCCACGCTGTGGCGGGGCCCGACTGGGCGACGATCTGGTCCGCGTTCCCAGCCAGGTAGTTCGCCCCTGCCATCGACGTGATGTTGCCCACACGGTCATAGCCGATCGACACGCCCGGAACCGTCGGGGTGGTGGTCGGTGTGCCTGCGGGTTGCGGGGTGTCGAGCGTGAACGTGGTCGGGCTGGGCACAGATCCGGCGAGCGTCTGTGCGGACGGTGATCCCACCGCGCTGTGACCGGCGAGCGCTGCAGTGACGGCGGTCGACAGCGTCGAGAACCCGTTGATCCGGCCCGTGGAGTCGTAGCGATAGGTGTTCAGGACCGATCGTCCGGCTGCGGTCGTGCGCTGCGACAGCCGGTTGCCGTTGACATCGTAGGTGTACGTGTCACCGGCGAGGACGGTGCCGAGATCCTGGATCGACTGCGCGGCCACGTTGCCGGCGGCGTCGTAGCTGCGCGTCTGCAGCACGCCGTTCGAGAGCGACAGTCCGGTCATCCGACCTTTGGCATCGCGGATGTACGAGGCGGCGACGTGTGGCGCAGTGCCGTTGCTGGACGACAACGACATGAGCGCGCCCGTGTCGTCCAAGCCGTACGTCACCACCGTGCTGTCCGGATAGGTCTCGATGACCGAGCCGGGATGCGAGTAGTCGTAGGTGAACGTCGCGCCTGGAGATCCGGCAGCGATCAGGTTGCCGTGAGCGTCGTACGCATACGTCGACGTCGTTCCCCCCGATGTCATCGAGGTGCGCCGGTCCTGAGCGTCGAAGGTCTGCGCGACGGTGATCTTCGGCGAGCTCGGCGACGTGTACTCGGTGCGGACGATGCGGTTGGCACCATCGAGTGTGAGCGTGGTCACCCGGCCGGCCGGGTCGGTGGTCTTGTAGCGCTGCCCGGCCTCGTCGTTCGCGTATCGGGTCGTGTTCCCCCCGACGGTCATCGAGGTGAGTCGGGACATGCCGTCGTAGGTGTAGGAGGTGACGGCGCCCCGACCATCCGCGCGCCGGACGACGTTGTCGGCGAGGTCGTAGGCGTAGCTCGTCGTGCCGGATGCGTCCGTGACCGACGAGAGATCGCCGTGCGAGTCGTACGTACGCCGGACCACAGCACCCGTCGGGTCGGTGACCGCGATGACGTTGCCCTGAGGGTCGAAGGTGGTCAGGGTCGCCGCGTCGTTGCTGGAGGAGCGGATCAGCCGGTTGAGGCTGTCGAACTGCCGGCGGATGGTGACGCCGGCGCCGTCGTCGATGGCGATCGCGTTGTTGGCGATGTCGAACGTGTAGCGCACCGTGCGCCCGGACGGATCGGTGGTCACGATCTCACGACCGAGTGCGTCGTACACGTGCGTCGTCGTGCCTCCCGTCGGCGCGGTCTCGGAGAGCACGTTGCCAGAGGGGTCGTACACCTGCACTGTCGTCGCGCCGCCCGGTGCCGTGATGGTGTGTGTCAGCGTCGATTCGTTCCACCCGTACGTGGAGGTTCCGGTCGGTGTCGTGCTGCTGATGGGGTCACCGGAGGCGTCGTAGGTCGAACTGGTCTGCTTCACGGGCGTCGAGGTCTTCAGCAGGTTGCCGGCCTTGTCGTAGTCCCAGCGAGTGGTGAAGGCCGCCGCAGCGCCCCATCGGGTCGTGCCACGCGCGTCGGTGAACGCCGTCTTGTTGCCGGCCTCGTCGTAGGTGGTCGAGGAGCCCGCGCCGTTGAGGACGGCGCCGTACGCGTCACGTTGGATCACCCGGGCGCGGTTGCCGGCGGCGTCGTAGGAGAAGTCCTGACGTCCTGCCGGGGTGAGGATGGTGGTGATCTGGCCGAGGTTGTCGTAGTAGAGGCGAGTCGCCCCGAACCAGCCTCCCGGCGGCGTGATCGATTCGAGGTCCGGTCCGTCGTAGTCGTACGCGACCCGATTGCCGTCGGCATCGGTCTGGGAAACCATGTGGTGCTTGCCGTCGTACGTGAACTGCACCATCGAGGCCGTCGTGGAGTTCAACGGCGTGCGCTGACTGAGCAGGTCACCGGCGCTGTTGTACGTCATCGTCTGGACGAACCCGTTGGGGCCCTGCAGGGCGATCACGCCGAGGTGGTTATCGTACGAGTAGCGGGTCACGGCTCCGCCGGGGAACGCCTGACGGATGAGCACGTTGTTCGAGTAGGTGTCGACGTAGGCGGCGTCGGTCAGCTGCCCGTTGACCGTCGTCCGCGCCAGGCGCGTGGTCTGCTGCGTGCCTGCGCCGTAGCTGAAGGTGTCGCTGGTGTGCTTCGCGCTGCCGGTTTGCGACACCGTGGCGACCCGTGCGCTCGGGTCGTAGGCCACGTTCAGCCGCGCCCGACCGAGCGGGTCGCTGACGCGTGTGAGACGGCTGCTCGTGTATTGATACGCCCAGACCTTGCCGAGCACATCGGTGACACTCGTCAGCAAGCCGGCGCTGTAGCCATAGGACACCTCGCGCGTCGGCGACTTGATCTTCGTCACCAGCGAGCCGTTGGTCGTGATCGTGACGTCGATGGTGCGCTTGCGATCGGTGGTCGTGAGCTTGGCCAGCAGGGTCGTGGGGGAGAGCCGGACGAAGTGGATGCCGACGCCGTTGGCGTCGAGGTAGTTGTCGAGTTGGGAGCCGCTCACCTCCCAGGAGGTGCCGTCCCAACGCGTGACGACGCACGTCTTCTCGTTCCCGTTGCAGCTCAACGTGGAGTGAGCGCCGGCCGGAGGAGTCCAGTGGTTGCCGTTGGCCTTCGTGAACACGACCTGCTGGCCGTCTTCGCCGCGGACGGTCGCGATCGTCCGCGATGCGTTGAACGTGACGGACAGGTCGAGCAGCGAGCTCCAGCCGCGCCCGAAGGCGCCACCGCGGGCGTCGCCGGAGTTGTAGCTCCGGGCGATGACGAGGGGTTCGCCGACGCCGGCGACGGTGAGGTCGGTCACCCCGTACTGGAGTGCGCCCGTCGCAGTGTTCACGTGGTCCACGACCACCGTGGTGTTGACGGCGTAGTTGGCGCCACCGATGGCTTGGCCCGGAGGCATGCCGATCGGCGCCGCCTCGAGTGGGGGCGTGGTGCTGGGCAGGACCGCGAACGGGGCGCTCTCCGCACTCAAGCCGTTCCATCGCGCGGTCAACGCGTATCCGCCGCCGACCTGGTTGACGGAGCAGCCCGTGAAGGCTGCGACCCCGCTCGCACCGACCGCCGCGCTGTTCGACGCGCACCGCAGAGAGGCACCGGCGGTGCCGCTGCCGGTCGTGATCGCAAGGGCGACGGCTCCCGGTGCGGACGCGACGGGGTTGCCGCCTGCGTCCTCGACGGCGATCGCGGGTTGGGTCGTGAGGGCGGCACCGACCGTGGTGCCCGCGGGCTGGGAGCTGAACACGAGCTGGCTGGCCGCTCCGACCGTGATCGGGAATGGCGGGCTGGTGGCGGGGGTCAGCGTGCCCGACGTCGCCGTCAGCGTGTAGGTGGCTGCGGCTCGATCGATCGCGCAGCCGGCGAACACGGCCACGCCGGTCGTCGCGGCCACGGAGTTCGACGTGCACGACAGCGTGCCCGGACCGGTGCCGGTCGTGACGATGAGGTCGATCGGCGCGTTGCTGGTGGCCACCGTGTTGCCGCCGGCGTCTTCGATCGCGACGATCGGTTGCACCGCCCAGGGCGTGCCACCCGTGCCACCGGCGGGGGCGGGAGCGTAGGCCAGCTTCGCCGCAAGTCCCACGGTGACGTCGAACGAGGCGCTGGTTCCTGCAGCGCCGGTTCCTGCGACGGTCGCCTGCAGGCGGTACCCGGCGCCGATCTTGTCGATCGAGCAACCCGCGAAACGGGCCACGCCGGCGACGCTGCTGACCGTTGCGCCACCCGTGCATGCGAGCTCCGCTCCCGGGCGGCCGAAGCCGGCAGCGAGCGACAGCGTGACCGAACCGTCGGCCAGGTTGCCGCCGGCGTCGCGCAGCTCGACGACCGGCTGCGCGCCGAACGGTGCGCCGCCCAGTCCGCTCGTCGGTGGCGTGGTGAAGGTGGCCGTGGCCACCGCCGCGACGGAGATGCCGAACGCCGAGCTCGCCGCAGTGGAGGAGCCGACGGTTGCGATGAGTATGTATCCGGCGGCGAGCTTGTCGATCCGGCAACCACTGAAGGTTGCTACGCCGGCGACGGCCACGGCGGGGTTCGCGTCGCACGTGAGGATCGCTGCGGATGCACCGGTGCCCGCCTGGATCGACAACGTCACGGCGCCGGCGACGGCGTTGCCGCCGGCGTCGAACACTCTGACGATCGGCTGGACAGCGAACGGCGTGTTGGCACTGCCGCCACCAGGGTTCTTGGAGAACGACACACCGGCCACGCCGCCTGCGGAGACGGCGAACGGCACGCTGACGGCGGAGGCCAGTCCCGTTGCTGTGGCCGTCAAGGTGTAGCCCGTTCCGGACTTGTCGACGGCACAGCCGGCGAACATCGCGATTCCGTTCGACGCGGCGAGCGCGTTGGCGGTGCAGGTGAGCACGGCACCGACGACTCCCGATGGCGGTGTCAGCTGGAGGGTGACGGTCGCCGTGTTGCCCGAGATGGGGTTGCCGGCGGCATCGACCACCGCGACCACCGGCTGGCCGGCGAGCGCGCTGCCACCGGCGGCCCCGATCGGCTGCGTCGCGAACGCGAGCTTGGCCGGGACGCCTGTCGTGATGGCGAACGCGGCACTGGTGCCGAAGACCTTGTCGACGGTGTCGATCGCGAGCAGCTGGTAACCCGCTGCGGCCTTGTCGATCGAGCACCCGCCGAAGGTTGCGACGCCGGCCACTGCGAGGTTGGCGTTCGTCGGCTTGTTCGTCGCGTTCAGGATCGTGTTCGTGCAGGTGAGCACGGCGCCGGTGCCGCCGGTGCCGGGCTTGATCGCGACGCCGACCTTGGACGTGTTGGTGGTGATGACTGCGCCGTTGCCGTCGACGATCTGCGCCAGCGGCTGCCCGGTCCAGACTGCACCACCGACACCACCGCTCGGTTGGCCGGTGAACTGCACCCATGCCGCACCGGACACGAGGAACTGCGCGCTGTCGGCGGAGACGGCACCCAACGTGGCGCGGAGCTTGTAGAGGCCGCCGTGGTCGACCTTGCAGTTCGCGAAGGTCGCCTTGGTCGCGACCTGCGCGACGGAGAGCGCATCACACGTCAGTTCGCCCGAGGCCTGCACGGACACGACGACGAGCGACAGCACCACCGGGTCTGCCGATCCGGTGACCGCGACGACGGGAGCGGTCGTGAAGGCCGTCCCTGGGTCCGCCGCTGTGGGTGCGGCGGTGAACGACAGCGTGACCGGCGGATCGTCGGCCGGACGAGGCGGTGCGGCGCTCGCCGGTGACGTCGTCAGCTCGGCTGCGGTCATGCTCAGAACAAGGGCGATGCCCACGACAGCGCGTGTGATCCGAACGTTCATTGGTCCCATCCCGCCCCAGGTCTCACGACGATGCGACCACCTGCAGTGGCCGCAATGTACTCACCGTGACGTTCGAGCGCAATGGTCGCCGCGCTGACGGTCACCCGTGGTCGCTCACCTCGATGGCTCCCCGGCTCGAGGGTGCATCAATGCCGACGGCCGCCGTCGGAGGAGAGCAGCTGCCCGTTGATCCACCGCCCGTCGGATGAGCACAGGAAGCGGACCAGCCGAGCACAGTCGTGCGGGGTGCCGATCCGGTCCTGCAGGTTCCCGGCTCGGACGGCTGCCTCGATCTGCGGATCCATCCACCCGGTGTTGGTCGGGCCGGGATTGATCACGTTGGCCGTGACCCCGAGCGACGCCAGCTCCACTGCTGCGGCGAGGACGATGCGATCCATCGCTCCCTTGCTGGCGCCGTAGGGAAGGTTGTACGCGGTGTGGTCGCTGGTGAGCGCGAGGATGCGGCCGGTGCCGGCCGACCCCTCGAACTGCTGGGCGAAGGACTTGACGAGGAGCCACGTCGCCCGGGCATTCACCGCCAGGTGTCGGTCGAAGCTCTCGACGGTCGTGTCGAGGATCGCCGAGTCGACCGACTCGCAATGGCAGAGGATCAACGCCGACACGGAGCCGACGATCCGATGGACCTGGTCGAACAACGCGGCCGGCGCTGCCGGATCGCTCAGGTCCGCCTCGAGTTCGGCGAGTGGTTCGTCGTCAGCGCCCCACGTCATCCGGTCGTCGTAGCCCCGCCATCCCGCCGTGACCACCCGCCACCCGTCTGCGCTCAAGCCGGAGGCGATCGCGGCGCCGATGCCGCGACTCCTGCCGACACCGGTGACGAGCGCAACGCGCGACTGGTCGGCTGCCGACATGGGTTCAGCGGAGTCGTCGTGGTCCGAGCGATCGTGTCCGAGTCGTCAGCCGACGACCTTGGCGGCGGTCTCACCGAGCAACGTCACCCGACCGGGCACGTGGCCGTTGGCGGGCAGGTTGATCGTGAAGCCGTCGATGCCGAGCGCAAGGTCTTCGGTGAGCTGCTGGCCGACGGTGTCCGGATCACCGATGATGAAGCGACCGTCGATGATCGCTCGCCATTCGGGCGACAGCGTGTTCGGATCCATGCCGCGCAGACGGATGTACGCGTCGAGGTCGGCCCGAGCCTCTTCCATCGTGGGCGCGATGCAGACGGTGCGCTGCCACGAGACCACCAACGTGCTCCGATCCCGTCCCTGCTCCTCGCATCGTTGCGCGAGCGCGTCGAGCTTGCGCGACATCTCGGCCGCGTCGGCGGTGATGTTCGCCTCGTCGGCGTACTGGGCTGCCATCCGGAAGGTCTTGCGCTCGCCACCGCCGCCGATCATCACCGGCACGTGCCGTACGGGCGCCGGTGAGTTCATCGCGTCGACCACGTTGTAGTGCTTGCCGGCCAGGGTGGCCTTCTCGCCGTTGAGCATCGGCAAGATGATCTGGAGCGCCTCTTCGAGCTTCTCGAAACGATCGGTGAACGTTCCGAACTCGATGCCGAACGCGCCGTGCTCCAGCTCGAACCAACCGGCGCCGATGCCCAGCTGGGCACGACCGTTGGAGATGATGTCGAGCGTCGTGACCGTCTTGGCGAGGATCGCGGGGTTGCGGTAGGTGTTGCCCGTGACCAGCGCGCTGAGGCGCACGTTGGTGGTCTCGCGGGCGAGTGCAGCCAGCAGCGTGTAGCACTCGAGCATGTAGCGCTCCGGCTCGCCCAGATGCGGCAGCTGGTAGAAGTGGTCCATCACCAGCACGGTGTCGAAGCCGGAGGTGTCGGCCTCCTTGGCCTGGCGGGCGATGACGTCGAACAGCTCGGCCGGCCCTGTGTCGGGATAGGTGAAGCTGGGGATCTGGTAGCCGAGGCGGGTCATGGGATCGTCCGATGGTCGGGCGCGCAGCGCGGGATGCAACGCAACTTACGCCCTGGATGCGTGCGGCCGAGCGCGATCATGCCTGTCCAGTTGCCGTCCAGTTGTCGGGTGCGGTCAGACGCTGATCGGCGTGGTGATCGTCATCGTGTAACCGTCGGTCACGCTGCCCGTCACGGTCGGCGCCTCGTTGGTGGTGCCGTCGCTGAAGACCATGTCCGTGTTCAGCGAGACCCTGGCGTACGCCGATGGACTGCTGGCGTACGAGCTCTCCGCGTAGACGAGCTTGTTGATCTCGTCGGGCATCGCGAGCTGCGACGTGGCGATCTTGTTCGACGCACTCGTGATGCCGGCGAGGCTCGGGTAGACCTCGTAGTGGATGTGCGGCCAGCGGCCGTCGTAGCACGCCGGGTAGTAGCTCTGGAAGGTGACCAGGCCATTGGGATCGGACTCCTGGACGCCACGGAGGTAGTTCTCGCCCGTGGCTCCCTGGGAGTACAGCGAGTACCGACCTTGGCTGTCGACGTGCCACACGTAGACGGCAGCACCGACGAGGGGGTCGCCGGTCGTGCGGTCGATCAGCGTCATCTGCAGGGTGGTCGGCACGCCTCCGGCGTCGGTGGTGGACGATCCGAAGCTCGTGCGGATGTTGCTGCGCACGATGCCGCTCTCGGTCAGCACCTGCACGCCGTTGCTGCCATCGCCCGGGTAGGGCCCGGCGGTCTCTTCCGGCACGGCGGTCATCACGATCGTGGCAGCGGTGGCAGGGGTGGCAGCGGTAGCAGCGGTGGCTGCGGCTGTGCTCGCAGCCGTGGCCGGAGATGTGGTTGCCGTCGTCGCAGCCGTGGTGTCCGCTGTGGCGGTCGACGTCGCGGCGGCGTTCGTCGACGCTGTCCTCGCGCTGCTGCCGCATGCCGCCAACAGTGCGAGCGCTCCGCCGCCCGCGGCGCCGAGCAGGATCCGGCGACGGTCGATGAGCGTCGACAGGTCGAAGCTGAGGCCCCGGTCGTGGTCCTCGATCGGGTCGTCGTCTCGACGGTCGTGTGTGGTGCGTTCGGTGCGGTGTCGCATGATGTCCTCCGTTGTCGGCGAGATCGTGGAGCCCGATGCTCATCGGACGATCCGTACCGCCGATCTCATGACCCGATGATGCTGGCACCACCTCCGTGCCGACGCAGGCGCGGCTGGGAACTTGCTCAGAGCCGACAGGTTTGGAACGGAGCACCTGCGGTGCACGATGTGCAGGTGGAGTTCGCCTATGTCGCCGCGTTCACGACCGCGGTGCTGTATGGCGTGAGCGCGGTCCTGGAGGATCACGCGGCCAAGGCGGTTCCCGTCACCGGTGCCAGCGGCAAGCGGGCTGCGGTCAAGGCGACGCTCAGTCCGGTGTACGTGATCGGCATGGTCCTGAGCCTGCTCGCGTGGGTGGCCTCGTTGATCGCCCTTCGGAGCCTGCCCCTGTTCGCGGTTCAGGCGATCGCGGCGGGCAGCGTCGGCGTCGTCGTGCTGCTCACCTGGGTGCGAACTCACCGTCGACCACAGCAGCGCGACACGGTGCTCCTCGTCGCTCTCGCCGCAGGGCTCATCGCGCTCGCCGTGTCGGCCGCCCCCGGCCGGCCGCACCACATCAGCGGCTGGTTCCAGGTGGGCGTCGTCCTCGGCGTCCTTGCTGTCGCGGTGGCCGCCGTCGTCGCGTCGAAGTCGATCGGGCGCCGCGGCAGCGCTGCGCTCGGTGCGGTCTCCGGACTCGCCGACGGAGGCATGGCCCTCTGCGCTCGCGCCATCCACCTCCATTCTCACCACCGCCTGCACATCCTGGTCGACCCGGTGGCGTGGTCGATCCTCGTCTTCGCCGTCATCGGCGTGATCACGTTCGCCGGATCGCTGCAGCGTGGCCCCGCCTCGGTCGCGCTGGCGTGCCAGCAGGCGGTGCTGACGGTCGTGCCGTCGGCCATCGGTCTGGTCGTGCTCGGCGACCGGGCCAAGAACGGCTACATCCCGCTCACCGTCGCCGGGTTCCTGGTGACCGTGATCGCGATCCTCCTCCTGACCCTGCACCCCGCAAGCGAGCCGATGCTCGAACCGGTTCGTGAGGGTTCGAGTCCGTAGCTCCACGCAAGGCGCTGTCGGGCATCGCGTGCGAGGTCGGCGAGCGGGGCGACGGCGTCTTGACCAGATAGCGAGCGCTCGCTATCTTTTGCGCATGCGCCAGCACGATCGGAAGGCCGAGACCCGGGCCCGCCTCCTTGCGGCCGCCGCCGATCTGTTCGCTGAGCACGGCATCGCGGGTGCGTCCGTCGACGCGATCGCGACGCGCGCGGATCGCACCGTCGGCGCCCTCTACGGGCACTTCGGCAGCAAGGAAGAGCTGCTCTTCGCGGTCGTCGACGAATGGCTCGGCGACGCCGCCACGGTGGTCGCAGCCGAGCTGGAGCTGGCGGACGACGCCGAGCAGCGCCTGGCCTCGTTGTGGCGGGCGGTTTCGCAACCGTCGTCGGAGCGCTGGCTGGCACTCGAGCACGAGGTGTGGAGCCACGCCCGCAGGAACCCGCAGGCCATGGAGCGCCTACGGCGGCGCTATGTCGAGACCTGGGAGGGCATCGCGATGCTGCCCCTGCAGTGGCCCGAGTTCGCGTCCGCCGGCACGAACGCGCCCGCCATCGTCGGGGTCCTCTTCGGGATGGCGATGATGCACCAGGTCTCACCCGGATCGATCACCGACGAGATGGCGGTGCGCACCCTCCACCACCTCGTCTCTTCACCTGACACCGAAGGAGCAACACCATGACCTCGACCTCACCGCTCGGCACCGCCGATCTGCCCCGCATCGACCTGCTCGCCGACACGTGGGCGCGCGGCGTGCCGCACGACCAGTTCGACCTGCTCCGCCGCGAGTCACCCGTCCACTGGCACGACGAGGACGGCGGTTCCGGGTTCTGGGCGATCACCAAGCACGCTGACGTGAAGCGGATCAGCCGGGACCCACGCACGTTCTCGTCAGCACTCGGCGCGACGTTCATCCCCGATCAGGACGAAGAGACGCTGATGATGCTGCGCCTCAGTGTGCTGAACATGGACGATCCCCAGCACACCCGCTACCGCAACATCGTCGCCAAGGGGTTCACCCCGCGCGTGATCAACAAGCTGATCGAGGACATCGATGCCCGCGCGGTTCGCGTCGTCGACGACGTGATCGGGCGCGGCGAGTGCGAGTTCGTCAACGACATCGCCTCGAAGGTGCCGATCCAGACGATCTGCACGATGCTCGGCCTGGACGACGAGCTGTGGCCGCGCATGGTCGAGTTGACGAACATGATGATCGGCTCGCTCGAGGACATCGGCGGCGAGAACGCCGGTCAGATGGCAGCGATGGAGGTCTACGCGCTGTGCGATCAGATGGCCGCCGCCCGTCGCGCCGAACCGCGCGACGACATCATGACCGCCCTCGTCAACGCCGAGGTCGACGGACAGCGCCTCGACGACGGCGAGCTGAACATGTTCTTTGTGACGCTGATCGTCGCCGGCAACGAGACCACGCGGAACGTGCTCAACCACGCGATGCTCGCGTTCATCGACAACCCGGGCGAGGCCGATCGCCTCCGCGCCGACCCGTCGCTCTGGCCCACGGCCGTCGACGAGATGCTGCGCTACGGCACCTCGATCCACAACTTCCGCCGCACCGCGACCGTGGACACCGAGATCCGCGGCACGCCGATCAAGGCCGGTGACAAGGTCGTGATGTACTACGCGGCCGCCAACCGCGACGAAGAGGTCTTCGCCGATCCGCACCGCTTCGACATCGGGCGCAAGCCGAACGATCACGTCACGTTCGGCGGCGGGGGAGTTCACTTCTGCCTGGGTGCCAGCCTCGCCAAGGCCCAGATCCGAGCGACCATGACCGAGGTTGTCAACCGCCTCGGCAACCCGCAGCTCGCTGGACCGGTGCGCCGACTCAAGAGCGACTTCGTCAACGGAGTGACGCACATGCCGATCTCGTTCGAGCCACGGGTCAGCTGAGCCGGCGAGCACATCACGTGGACGGCCGAGTTCAGCCGCCTGCAACGGTCTTCAGTGCGGACAGTGCATCGTCGATCAGCCGGGGCAAGCGCTTGCGGTTGGACTCCGCGACCCATCGCTCGAACGCGATCCTGAACACGGCGATCGCGGCCTCGCCGGTGAGGCTGGCAGCAGGATCTTTCACGCCTCGTCGGCGGAGCGCCTCGGCCAGCGCGGCCGCGAGGCCGGCGAGCTTGATCACCTCGCGCTCCTGCAGTTCCGGGTTCGCATCGATCACGCGCTGACGTTGCACGGAACCGGCGCGTCCCTGTTCGAACAGTTCGCCCGCTGCACGGAGCGCCATTGCGGCAGCCTCCAATGGTGTCGCGGATCGGGGCGCATCGGTGATCGCACCGACGAGGAGGTCCTGCAGTGCGGCGGCGCCCGAGAAGAGCACCTCGCGCTTGTCGGCGAAGTGGCGGAAGAACGTGCGCTCGGTGAGGCCGGCCCGTTCGGCGATTGCAGCGACCGTGGTGTTCTCGTACCCGCGCTCGCCGTAGAGGGCCATCGCCGCCTCCTGCAACCGGCCTCGGCTGCCCGGTTCCCAACGCACCATGGCCGCGACTCTAGTGTCATGACAGTGGCTGTCATTGCTGCGGTGAAGCCGGTATGGTGATGTCAGCAACTGACATCGCTTGCCGCCCACTGCGGCGAGTGAACCATGGGAGGTCTCACATGCAGTACTGCGTCACCGGTGCATCCGGCTGGATCGGCTCCGCCGTTGTCCCTGAGCTCCTCGGAGCCGGCCATCAGGTCGTCGGCTTGGCGCGCTCGAATGCATCCGCTGAGGTACTCGTCCAGGCCGGCGCGGAAGCTCATCGCGGCTCGCTCGACGACCTCGACACCCTCCGTGCCGCGACCGACGCATCGGACGGTGTGATCCACCTCGCCTTCAAGCACGACCTCGCGTTCACGGGTGACTTCCTCGGCGCTGCCGACGCCGATCGTCGTGCGGTCGAACTGTTCGGCGAAGTCTTGGCGGGTTCCGATCGGCCATTGGTCATCGCGTCGGGCGTGCTGGGTCTCTCCCAGTGGCCGCCGGCCACCGAGCAGGACGGGCACGGTCCACAGTTCTCGATGGAAGGCTTCGGTGCCGGTCCGGAGACGCGACGCGGCACCGCCGAGCTCGTGCGATCGTTCGCCGACCGCGGCGTGAGGTCATGTGTGCTGCGTCTCCCTCCGACGGTGCACGGCACGGGCGACAACGGCTTCATCGCGACCGTGGTCGAGACCGCACGGACTCGCGGCGTGTCCGGCTACATCGCCGACGGTTCCAACCGTTGGCCGGCCGCACATGTGCTCGATGTCGCCCGCCTGTTCCGACTCGCGGTGGAGCGCGCACCCGCCGGTTCGACGCTGCACGGCGTCGCCGAGGAGGGCGTGGCGATCCGTGACGTCGCCGACGTCATTGCCCGGCACCTCGGTGTTCCTGTGGTGTCGGTGGCTCCGGAGGACGCCGCCGAGCACTTCACCTGGCTGGCCGGCTTCCTCGGCCTCGACAGCCCGGCGTCCAGCGCGCAGACCCGTGAGCAGATGGGGTGGCTGCCGACTCAGGTCGGCCTCGTCGAGGACCTCGATCTCGGTCACTACTTCGCGCGCTGACGTCGTCGCGCGCCACGCCTCAGGCGACGGTCACCACGCGGAGGACGTCGGTGGCGTTGCTCGCACCGGGACCCCCATCGGGCGTGCCGGCGAGCACGATGATGGTGTCACCGTGGTTGATCAGCTGAGCCTTCAGCGCCGACTCGACGGCCAGCCAGATCATCTCGTCGGTGGACGCCGAGAGGCCGGCCCGGAGCGGCTCGATGCCCCAGCTGAGCGCGAGCGCGCGGGCCGTCCGCACCGACGGCGTCAGCCCGATCAACGTCGCCTCCGGCCGGTAGCTGGCCATCGCCAGAGCCGTGCGCCCGGAGCGTGTGCAGCACAGGATCGCGGACACGCCGATGTCCACCGAGGCCTGGTGCGCGGCGTGCGTCATCGCATACGTGATCTGACTTGCGGCGTCGGCCTGCTCGGAGCGTTGCAGGCGACCGAGCCGACGCGCCCAGGCGCGATATGCGGCGTCCACCTCGGCGCGCTCGGCGATGCGGTTCATCGTGCGGACGACGAGTGCGGGGTCGTGACCGACTGCCGTCTCGGCCGACAGCATCAGCGCATCAGTGCCGTCGAACACGGCGTTGGCGATGTCGGTGACCTCCGCCCGGGTCGGCGCGGGTGACGTGATCATGCTCTCCAACATCTGGGTCGCGGTGATGACCGGAACACCACGTTCGACGCATCGCCTGATGATCTTCTTCTGCAGGTGCGGAACGTCTTCGAGTGGACAATCGATGCCGAGATCACCGCGGGCCACCATCAGCGCGTCGGCCTCAGCGATGATGTCGTCCAGCGCGTTCATCGCCGCCGCGGTCTCGATCTTGGCGACGATCTTCGGGCCGCCTTCGGGGATCGCGGCGCGGAGCTTGCGAACGTCCTCGCCGCTGCGCACGAAGGAGAGCGCGACGAAGTCGGCGTCGGCCATGCTGACGACGAGCTCCAGATCCTGAGCCGTCGGCGTGGTCAGCTGCGAGCGCTCGGATGGGAGGTGCACCCCTGGTTGACCGCTGACCCGACCACCGGATGTGACGGAGCAGTTGACCATCCCGCCGGCCACCGTGTTGACCATCAGCGTGATCGCGCCGTCGCCGATCACGCAGCGACCGCCGGGCTCGACGTCCTCCAGCAGCGTCGCGCAATCGACCTCGACGATCGATGCCGTGCTCTGAGCGTTGCCGACGCGCAGCTGAACGAGATCACCTGCGACCCAGTGGATGCCGCCGTCGGGGAAGCGTCCCGCGCGGATCTTCGGGCCAGGGAGGTCAGCCAGCACCGCCACCGTCGCGCCGAGCCGGTCGGCGACTTCGCGCACGGTGCGCATGCGCGCCAGATGGGTCTCGACCGGGCCGTGGCTCAGGTTGAGGCGGACGACGTCGACGCCGGCGAGGATCAGCTCCTCGAGGGCCGCGGGGGAATCACTGGCGGGGCCGATGGTGGCGACGATCTTCGTTCGGCTGCTCATGTCCCATCCCTCCGCGTCGCAGTCTCGCGGAGTTCAGCTGCCGAGGCGCGCACCCCGATGCGGGTCCGCCGAGCCGCGGAGGTCAGCTCAGGGTCGCCACGCGGATCGTCACCGCGCGAGGCACGACCTTGATCGTGAGCTGATCGGTCTTGGAGCGGGCTCCGCCGTCGAGCTCGTACGGAACGCGCTTGTCGGTGGTCACCTTGATCCGTTCCGCGGTGGTCATGTGGACCAGTGGCGACCGGTCGGCGTGTCCGAGGGCAGCCCGCGCGAGCGTGCGAGTCCACTGGATCGCACCGCTCGCCGTGACGACGGCGATGTCGAGCCGGCCGTCGTCAGGACGAGCTTGGTCGAACGCGGTGATGCCACCCGAGATGTCGCTGACGTTGCCGACCAGCACGCAGGTCGCGTCGCCGTGGAACCACGTCTCGCCGTCGATCCGGATCTTGGTCTTGACCGGCTTGTGCTTGATGTTGCGCGCCCCGGTCCACACGTAGGCCGCGCGGCCGAAGCGGTCCTTGAGGTTGCGGTCGGCATCACGGATCATCAGCGCGTCGAACCCCGAGCCGGCCATCACCGCGAAGTGCTCGCCGTTGACCTTGCCGACATCGAGCACCCGGTTCGCGCCGTGCAACGCGATGTTGACTGCCTGCTCGAGGTCGTGCGGGATGCCGAGGTTGCCCGCCAACAGGTTGGCGGTTCCTGCCGGGAGGATCGCGAGCGTGCACGGCTTGCCGACCACTGCGTCGATGCAGCGCTGCACGGTGCCGTCGCCGCCCCAGACCAAGATCAGCTCGGCACCATGGGAGATGGCTTTGCGGATCCGGGCCGGCGCGAGCGAGCTCTTCGGCACCTCGTACCACAGCGGGTCATCCACACCGTGCCGCGCCAGCAGCGTGCGCAGATCGCCCAGCCCACCGCCCAGCGTCTTGCGGTTGTGGGCGACCACCGCGACGGTGGTGGTGCTCAGCGGCTTGGCCAGCGGTGCTGCGGGCGAGATCGTGGTCATGGGGTCAGCGGATGCTTTCTGGGTGGGAGATCGGTGAGTGGTCCGTTTCGACGTCGGCGGCGACGGCCTGTGCGGCCTCGACCGGGCGACCGAAGTGCATGATCCGACCACCGAAGGCGATCGAGCAGAGCGCGAAGCACGTCCAGCCCAGGAGCAACCCGGCGATCACGTCGGTGAGCCAGTGCACGCCGAGCAGGACGCGGCATGCGGCGACGGTGAACGCAATCGCAGCGGCGACTCCGGCCAGGACGCCCTTCGCGCGCCGTGAACGGTTTCGTCCGTAGATCATCGCCAGCGAGGCATACGTGGCTGCCGCGGCTGCGGAATGCCCGGACGGGAATGACGACCCGAACGCGCCCACGAGGCGGGCGATGTCCGGACGCGGCCGGTTGACGATCACCTTGACGAGGTTGTCGACCAGCACCGTGCTCGCGATCGCAGATGTCAGGAACAACGCGGGGACGATGCTGCGGTGCCGCCAGTACTGCTGCGCGCCGACGACCACGCCGATGACGATCACGAACGACGTGCCGCCGAGGGTCGTGACCACCTTGAGCACGTCGGTGGTTGTCGGAGTCGCGTGACGTGCGCCGAACCGCGCAGCTGCGTCGTCGAGGCGGGCGAATCCCTGATGAGTGCTGACCATCTCCAACAACGCGCCGATCAGCACGATGCTGACCGCGACGGCAGCGACGGCAATCGTCAGCAGCAGCCCCGTCTCTTTGGTCGGATCACGGCGGTCGAGGAGGAACTGCTGCAGTCGTGGGTGCCGGCGGAGCGTGGCTTCTTCGACGGTCGCTCCGTCAGCGCGCACGTCGGCGAGGTCGGCGCCTCGGCCGCGCCGCGCGGCGACGCCGAAGATGCAGCCGGTGATCCCGGCAGCGAGGAGCAGTGTGATCACGATGGGCATGGCATCCTCTCGGTGATGGGGTCGGGTGTGATGCGAGCCGGATGCATGTTGCTGGCGAGCTGGATGCGCTGCTGCCGCTCCCGTTCCTGCGGACGATCCGGCGCGCCGAGCACGGCTGCCGCCTCCGGCGAATGGCGGAGAACGATCACGGTCAAGAGCACGGCAGCACCGCCGAGCAGGGCGCCGCCCACGACGTCACTCAGGAAGTGCATGCCGCGATACATCCTCGAGAGCGCGACTGCGATCGGGATCGTCACGCTGAGGATCACGGAGATCGTGCGCACCCAGAGCTTGCGGGTGTGCCAGAACACCACCACGGCGATCGCGATGTAGGCCATCGACGCCGCGACGTGACCGCTCGGAAAGCTGGACCCCACCGGCGAGTGATCGAGGTGGGACACCGATGGCCGCGGCCGACGGACGATGTCGGTCACCACGATGAACGCGGCTGCCTCGATCACCAGCGACACGGCGATCACGAGCGGCTCGAGCCATCGCTTCCACAGACCGAGCAGCACGACCGCAACGACCGAGGTGACGGCGATCTTCGTCAGCGTCTCCGCCAGATGCGAGCCGACGAGGCTGAGGGTGTTCCACGTACCGGTCCGATGCGCTTCCATCCATTCGGCGATGCGTTGATCGGTCCGTGTCAGCGCGGAGTCACGCAGGGGGCCGGTGATCATCTCGCCGGCCCCGATCCACAGCCCGACCAGGACCACGTAGCCGACGATGAGGAGCGAGGCTTCGCGCCTGTGGATCGGCCACGTCTCGCGGAGCGATTCGCTGGCGGCATCCATGTGGACATCGGTACCCCTTCCGCCAGGTGGCGAAACCGCGGGCGACGTCGATGGCGGCCCCTCGGCCGACGTGAGCAGGGTCGCGATCTCTCGTTGAGTTGTGAGCGACAGGTGGGCGAGTGCTTCGTTTGGCTTGGCGCCGGTCGAGGATTTGCCGAGGGGGCGGTCGAGGCTGTCGGCTGCGGCCGGGAGTCGCTGGACGTCGGGACCGAGCGCCGCGAGAGATCGACACCTCCCAGGACCCGCCCTCGACGCTCGGCGGCCTCGCGACGATTGATTTCCAATCGATTGTTCACGCATTCAGACCCGGATCACGCCACCACATTCGGACCGACACGTACTACACCGCCCCTGCCGCTTGGCCCAGCACAGTGCGGCCTTTCGTCAAGTTCGTTCGATCGTTGGTTTGTGAATCGAACAGGTGTTCGATAGAATGGTGGCATGAGAGCAGCGCTCGATCTCCTCCACCAAGGCACCACCGCCTTGCTCGGTGCCGACATCGCGCTCGTCCCAGTCGATGACATCGGACCGCACGTGTTGGCGATGCAGGTCGAGATGGACATGATCCGGATCGCTCAATCTCGGCTGTTGCTGGAAGCGGATCGGCACCGGATCTGGAAGCTGTCCGGGCACCGATCGATCGAGGACTGGCTCGCCGCCAAAGGCAAGACGACCAAGACTGCGGCGTCGAAGCAGAAGCAGCTCGGTGAAGCATTGAACACCTCCAAAGATCTCGCTGACGCGGTCGATGCTGGTGAGATCAGCCCGGACACGGCATCAGCGTTGTTGCCGGCGTTGGGGTCGGATCACTCCGGCAGCAACGCCGACCTGGTCGACATCTGCAAGGGCGCCACCCCCGCCGAGGCGCGCGACGCGGGGAACATGTTCCAAAGCCTCTACCCGCCCGAGGGTCAGACGGATGCCGAGCGTGAGCACGCCAAGCGGCAGAAGCGGGGGATCCGGTTCTCTGATCTCGGTGACGGGATGACCCGCGTCGACGGACGGTTGACCACGTCGGATGCGATGACGGTTGAGAACGCGTTGCGGGCGATCACCGGCAAACCCGTCGACGGTGATGACCGGACACGTGTGCAGAAGAACGCCGACGCGCTCGTGATGTTGGCCGACGCCTACGCCAAAGGCGAGGTCCGCGGCGGGCGGGAACGGCCGACGGTGATCGTGACGATCGACATCGACGTCTTGGAAGGCCGCACGCCCGGTGCGGGACGATCCTCGACGGGGCAGATCATCCCGGCTGAGATCGTCCGTCAGATGTGCACCAACGCCAACCTCGTCCGACTCCTCACCTCCAACTCGGTCCCACTCGACATGGGCCGATCACAACGACTCGCCACCGACGACCA
>JAOBWO010000164.1 GCA_025463415.1 Acidimicrobiales bacterium
TCGCACGCACTACGGTCTGCTCCGGTGTCCGAACAGCGTGAACGCGATCGTCTCGACGAGGACCGACGCGGTGTCCGTCGTTGGAAGTGGTGGGGACCGTACGTGGCGGCGCGGCAGTGGGGGACCGTGCGGGAGGACTACAGCGATGACGGTGATGCGTGGGTGTACGTCTCCCACGATCAGTCGCGAAGCCGCGCCTACCGGTGGGGTGAGGACGGCCTCGCCGCGATCTGCGATCGGTGGCAGCACCTGTGCTTCGGCATCGCGCTGTGGAACGGCAACGACCCGATCCTCAAGGAGCGGCTGTTCGGGTTGACCAACGAGGAGGGCAACCACGGCGAGGATGCCAAGGAGGAGTGGTGGCACCTCGATTCGACACCGACCCACTCGTGGATGCAGTGGCTCTACAAGTACCCGCAGGCGGCGTACCCGTACTCGGATCTCGTCACCGAGAACGCCCAGCGGGGGAGAGCGGACCGCGAGTACGAGCTGGCCGACACGGGCATCTTCGCCGAGGACCGCTACTTCGACGTCCTCGTCACGTACGCCAAGGAGACGCCGGCCACGGTCTGCGTGGAGATCGCGATCACCAACCGCGGCCCTGACGCCGCCCCGATCCACCTGCTGCCGACGCTGTGGTTTCGCAACACGTGGTCCTGGGGCAGGGACGAGCGACGGCCGTCGATCACCGTCTCCGACGAGCTCCCCGGGGTGATGGTGGCCGATCACGGTCTCCTCGGCCGGCGATGGTTGCAGGCCTCGCTCGACCCCGACGCGCCGACGATGCTCTTCTGCGAGAACGAGACGAACGCGCGGCGCCTGTTCGGAGCCGCTGAGTCGCCGCCGTTCCCCAAGGACGGGATCAACGATCACGTCGTCGACGGCGCGCCGACGGTCAACCCGGAACACCACGGCACGAAGGCCGCGTACTGGTACCGCCGGGTCATCCCTGCCGGGGCGACGATGACGGTGCGCCTCCGGCTCAGCGACACCGACCCCGTCACCGAGCACCACGCCGGTGCCGACGTGCTCGGCGCGCCGTTCGACATCGTCCTGGACGACCGCCGGCGGGAGGCCGACGTGTTCTACGAGTCGCTCGCGCCCGCGGGCACCAGTGCCGACCTCCGCCTCGTCCAACGGCGAGCCTTCGCCGGCCTGCTGTGGTCGAAGAAGCACTACCGGTTCGACGTCTCGGAGTGGCTGATGGGCGATCCGACGCTGCCACCGCCGCTCGCCGGAAGGGGGAAGGGTCGCAACACGAACTGGTCGCACATGGTTCACGCTGACATCATCTCGATGCCGGACGAGTGGGAGTACCCGTGGTACGCGGCGTGGGACCTTGCCTTCCACGCTGTCGCGCTCGCGGTGGTCGATGCCGAGTTCGCCAAGGACCAGCTGCTCCTGCTCTGCCGCGAGTGGTTCATGCACCCGAACGGCCAGCTCCCCGCATATGAGTGGGCGTTCGACGACGTGAACCCGCCCGTTCACGCCTGGGCGGCGTGGCGGGTCTACAAGATCGATGCAGTTGCAAGTGGAAGGAAAGACCGGATCTTCTTGGAGCGGGTGTTCCACAAGCTCCTGCTCAACTTCTCGTGGTGGGTCAACCGCAAGGACGCCCACGGGCACAACGTGTTCGAGGGCGGGTTCCTCGGTCTCGACAACATCGGCATCTTCGACCGCAACCAGGTGCTGCCCGACGGTGTTCGGCTGGAGCAGAGCGACGCGACGAGCTGGATGGCGAACTACTGCTTGAACATGTTGGCGATCTCGCTGGAGCTGGCGATGGACAACCCGGCGTACGAGGATGTCGCGACGAAGTTCTTCGAGCACTTCCTCCGCATCGCCAACGCCGCCAGCCACCTGGGGGAGGGCGGCAACTCGCTGTGGGACGACGAGGACGGGTTCTTCTACGACATGCTCGTGGTCGATGGTCGTCGGGTGCCGCTGAAGGTGCGCAGCGCGGTCGGCCTCATCCCGCTCTTCGCGGTCGAAACGATCGAGGCGGAGGTGTTCGAGCAGCTGCCGGACTTCGCCGAGCGGGTCGCGTGGTTCCAGAAGAACCGCCCGGATCTGTGCGCGAACATCTCGTCGCTCGACGCCCGCGGCATGGCCGATCGCCGGCTGCTGTCGCTTGTCAGCCCGGATCGTCTGCGCCGGATCCTCGCCCGGATGCTCGATGAGAAGCGGTTCTACTCACCGCATGGTGTGCGTTCGCTGTCGGCAGCGCACGCCGACGATGCGGTCAGTGTGGAGCTCGCCGGGATCACGCACACGATCAGCTACCAGCCGGCGGAGTCCGCCGACGGCTCGTTCGGCGGCAACTCCAACTGGCGCGGCCCGATCTGGATGCCCATCAACTTCCTCCTGATCGAGTCGCTGCAACGGTTCGACTTCTACCTCGGCAAGGACTACCGGGTGGAACTGCCGACGGGCTCTGGTCGGCTCGCGGATCTGAGCGAGGTCGCCGCCGACCTCTCGATGCGCCTGATCTCGTTGTTCGCCGAGGGCGCCGACGGCACGCGGCCGGCCGGGGGAGCGTTCCCCGAGCACCCGACGTTCTTCGAGTACTTCCACGGCGACACCGGCCAGGGCCTCGGCGCCAGCCACCAGACGGGCTGGACCGCTCTCGTCGCCAAGCTGATCCGACAGGCCGACCCAACGGTCACCGACTGACGGCCGCGGTCTGCAGGTTCGATAGCGTTCCCGCAGATGAACAACTCGATGGTCGCCGAGATCGCTTCGACCACTGGCATCCCAGCTGCGCTGGCCGGGATCTTCGTCGTCGTCTTCGTGCTCCAGATCCTCGGGATGATCCTGTGGGTCTTCAAGATCATCGAGATCGTTCGACTGGACGACTCGCAGTTCCGTGCAGCAGGGAGCGAGAAGACCAACTGGATCTTGGTCGTCGTGCTGGCCGGGTTCATCGGAGCGCTCATCTGGCACTTCAGCGGGGCACGACCACGAGTGAAGGCGGCACCGGTGCAGGCGGCGGTGAACTACTCATGGCACCCGGGCGCCGTCCCCGCAGCCTGGTATCCGGATCCCGAGGATGCGAGCCAGATGCGTTGGTGGGACGGCACGCAGTGGACCCACTATCGCAGTCCGAGGTAATGCGCGGCGGCGGCAGCCGGTCTGGGCGACCCGTCGGATCGGTCATACTTGCGAGATGGACTCGTCGACGTCTGTGGTGCTGCCTGACCTGACCGCCGCCGAGTCGGCTGCTGCCGCGCGATCCGTCGGCAAGGCCGGCTCGATCGGGTTCAGGATCGGTTCGAACGGCCGCGGCATCACCTACAGCGTCGTCGGCGAGTCGGTGCGAGTCGACGAGGACCTCGACGGGGCCGACACCATCGTTGCGTTGAGCGATGTTGCGTGGGCCGACTTCGTCGCGCAGATGCGCACGTTCATCAACCTGTTCCTGGCAGGGGAGTTGGCGTTCGAGCGCGGCACCTTCAACCAGCTCTCCGCGTGGGATCCGGCGCTGCGGCTGCTGCACGCCGGCATCTCGATCTACGACCCGTCGACCGCAGACTTCCAGGGCCGTGACCCGCAGGCAGTGCTGTCGCTCGCGTGCGACGACGCCGAGCTCCGCGCCCAGCTCGACACGATGGGCTACCTCCACCTGCGCGGCGTGTTCTCGGTGGAGGAGATGACGGCCGCCGACGCCGAGATCGATCGGCTCGCGAGCCTCGCTGCGCCGGGCGACGAGGCATCGTGGTGGGCCCGTGACGAAACCGACAACGACGTGCTGTGCCGGCTCGTGTATGCATCGATGCGGTCCGACGTGCTCGCCGCGCTGGAGAACGATCCACGCATCGTGCGCCTCGGACGGCTGATCGAGCCGGCGGCCATGAGCGCCCCCGACCGGATGGAGGGTGCCGCCGTGCTGCTGAAGGCGCCGGGAGAGACCAAGGGCCTGTCCAACATCCCGTGGCACCAGGACTGCGGAATGGGTGGGCATGCGATGATGTGCCCCGCGTTGAGCATCGGGATCCAGATCACCGGTTCGTCGGCGGCGACCGGGAACCTCAGGATGATCCCCGGCAGCCATGGCCAGACGATGCACTACCAGTGGGAGAGCCGTCTCGGTGATGTGCCCGTCGTCGAGATCGACACCGCACCCGGCGACGTGACCGTCCACATCCAAGACGTCATGCATGCGTCGCCGAAGCCGACCGGCGCCGGCGGCCGGCGGACCATGTACGTCACGTTCTACCCGCCTCGGCTGTGGGACCACGTCGGCCCGGGCGAGGCGTTCAACGACCTCGTCCGCAACCGCACCGCCCAAGTCGCCGACATGCACCAGCACCTGTAGCTGTCGAGGCTGGGACTCACGGTGCTCGTGGGCGCTCGGCTGAGAGTGTGTCATCGGGGAAGAGGCAGAACGGGTGTTCCTCTGGATCGAGCATGACCCGCACGCCCGACTGGGGCTGGTGCTCGGCCGAGCGGGCGCCTTGGGCTACAACCCACTTCACGGCGGCGTCGAGATCGAAGACGCCGATGTCGAGGTGCATCATCGTCAACTGCTCGCCCTCGAGTGACGGCCACACGGGAGATCGATGGTGAGGTTCCCACTGCACCTCGATCTTCAGCTCGCCGGCAGGGGAGCGCAACATCGCCCAACCGTCCGTCGGCGGTTTGCCTGCGCGCGGCCCCTCGCGTCGAACGATCGGCCACCCGAGCAGCCGTTCGTAGAACTCGGCAAGGGCGATCGGATCCGCCGCGTCGAGCGTCGGACCCGAGACCCGCATCACCGGTCGTTCCATACCCCCGATTGTTGCGGAAGTAGCGCGCCCGCGGACACGTCCGCTGGACGGTGCAACGGATATGTCCCGAGTGCCCCAGATGGTGTACACACTCTCCAGCGTTGAGTTGACATAACGATGATTATGGGCGTTCCGTCGGAACGGCAGGCGAGGGACGGCGCGTGCTCGGCTCCTTTCTCTCGAGGTTCTCATCGACTCGGCAGGCTCACGGGCTCCAGCGATCCGGCCGCGGCCCGAAGATCTGTCGTCATTGCGGAAAAGTCTGTAGGTCAGCGCTTCGGCTCACAAACTCGGCGGGCCGGAGACTGAGCGCGGATCGTCGCACGGACGGCCGGGCCGACGGCGCGAACTCGAGACGGCGACGGCGTCCCCACTCCCGAGATCAACCCACACGTTTCGTCATGACGAAACACTGCGGATACATCAGGTAGCCGGCAGATCGCCGCCTCCGCGGCGATCCGGTCACATCGTCATGCCGAAACGTTCCTGGAGGACTGCGGCCATCGCATCCAGCTTGTCGCCGCGCATCGGAGCCAACAGGATCCGAGTGACGCCGAGCCCTTGCATCGACTAGATGCCCGTGCACATATCATCAATCTTGCGTCCGCCGCCGCCCGCGGACAGCTCGATCTCGGCAGGGTCCCGTCCGATCGCGGTGCACTCGGCGCGCATCGCGTCGAACATCGCGCGGAGCTCGTCCGCGCCGCCGGTGCCCGGGAAGAAGCCGTCACCGAGGCGCGCGGCCCGTTGCGCGGCGCGCTTCGTGTGCCCGCCGACGACGATGGGCACCGTGCCGTTGACGGGGCGAGGCAGCGAGATGCAGTCGTCGAAGGAAGCGTACGTGTTGTGCACCGACGCCTTGTCGCCCTTCCAGAGCGCGCGCATCGCCTCGACGTAGTCGTCGTGACGTCGACCGCGATCCTGGAACGGGACGGCCAACGCGTTGAACTCCTCCTCCAGCCATCCGACCCCGACGCCGAGCACGACACGGCCACCGCTGAGCGCATCCAGGCTCGCGACCTCCTTCGCAGTGATCGCAGGGTTGCGCTGGGGCAGGATCAAGATGCCCGTGGCGAGCTTGATCCGTTCCGTCGCCGCAGCGACATAGGCGAGCCAGATCAGTGGATCGGGGAGATCGAACGCCTCGGCCCCGCCGGCCATCTTGCCGCTGGGGTCGTACGGGTACTTCGATTCGTAGCCGCTCGGCACGAGCACGTGCTCGACGGTCCAGAGCGACTCGAAGCCGAGCCTCTCCGCCCGTGTGGCGAGGTCGCGTGCCCCCGCAGCCGATGAACCCATTCCAGTGTTGGCGAACCCCAAGCCGAACTTCATGTGGGCACGTTAGGCCGTGCGATCTCCCGGTTGTGCAACGGCTCGGCCGCATCGAGCAACCAGTCCAACAGCTCGCGCAGCTCACGCTCGCTGCGCTTGCCCGGCGCCGCGAGATCGCGTCGTGCATCGTCCACCGCGCATGCCAACACGTACAGGTCGTCGCGCAGCGCGTCCAGCTCCGATCGCGCCACGACCAGGTCGGTCTCACTCAGCTCCAGCTCCCGTGCGCGCTGACGCGCGACCCAGTCCCACTGACGGCATGCCTGCCGGCAGAACTGACGCCTGCGGCCGGTCTTCGCGGACGGTGGCAGCACCCGGCGGCACCATCGGCAGCGCGGCAGCCGCTCCCCTGCTGCGTCCTCGACCACGCCCACTTTCGTCATGACGGAACCGTACCGGCGCCCGCCGATGGCGTCAGCGATCGACGAGTTGACCGTCCACGCTCCACGCCGACTCGGCGCGACCCAGGCGCTCGGTGGCACCGTCGCGCAGCTCCTCGGCCGCGGCCGCGACGAGCACGTTCAGCAGGGCCAACGTGCCGACGTGACTGTCGAACGGGCCGACGCCGCCGGCGTTGAGCACCATCGAGTTGTCGGCCAGACCGGCGAGCGGCGACAGCGCGCTGTCGGTGAGGGCCAGCAGCCACGCTCCCCTGCGCTTGGCCTCCTTGGCCGCCTTGACCACCCAGCGATCGTACCGGCGGAGATCGATCGCGATGATCGCATCGCCGGGCTCCACCTGTGACAGCCGACGGCTGACTGCGACCTCGTTGCCGGTGAGCAACTCGACGCCGGGCCGGAGCGCGAGCAGATCGCCGACGAACTGGAGGCTCACGCCGGCGGAGGCATCTCCGCTGAGGACGAGGACGGAGTGGTCGAGCGCGCACAGCTTGGCGATCGTCTGGTGGACCGACTGCTCGTCGATCGCCAGCAACGTCGACTGCACGTTGTCCAACTCGCGTTCGAGGTGGCGCTGCACGGCGACTCCCCCACGGGCCTCGCGGATGCGCACCGCGGCGGGGCGGAGCTGGTTGGAGAGCTCGTTCTGCACTGCGGCCTGGAGGGCCGTGAAGCCTTCGAAGTCGAGCTTGGCGGCGAGCCGCACCACAGTCGCCGCCCCGGCCTGTGCGGCCTCGGCCAGCTCTGCGACGGTGCCGAACGCGACGAGTTCGGGCCGCTCGAGCACGATCTCGGCGACGCGCCGCTCGGCGGTCGTCAACTGACTCCCCACCTCGGTGATCCGCGCCGCGACCTGCATGGCGCGAGCGTAGCGGAGTGGCCCCGACCGACCCAGTGGACGTTTCGGGTGGTCGACTACGGCCTGGCGTGTATGCTCCGATTCTGGTAGACTTCGGAACATGCGTTCCAACCGTGCATCCGACGTCGATCTGGTGGCCCGGGCAAAGGGACTGGCTGGCGACCTGCCGCGCAGCATCCGCTCGCAACTGGAGGCGTTCCGCGATTCCCCTCCTCCGGCGGGCTGTCTGCTCCTGCAGGGTCTGCCGGTGGGAGATCTCCCGATGACGCCGCCCGAGCCGACTTCGTCGACGGACAAGTCGGATGCCACCGAGCTCCGGCTGCTGACGATGGCAGCCGTGCTCGGCGAACCCGTCGGGTACTTGCCCGAGCACGGAGGCGACGTCGTCCAGAACATCGTCCCCGTCCGCGCGGCTGCGACGAGCCAGACCTCGACCTCGTCCGGTGTCGACCTGATGTTCCACACCGAAGCGGCCTTCCATCCGCATCGGCCGCGGTACCTGTTGCTGTTCTGCCTGCGCGGAGATCAGCAGGCGAAGACCACGATCGCCTCGATCCAGGCGTCACTGCCGTACCTCGACCCCGACGTGCTCGACGTGCTCTTCCAGCCACGCTTCCGGTGCGCGGTCGACGAGAGCTACCTCCATGGCCGAGACAACGTGCTCGGCCCACCGATCGCCGTCCTCACCGGGAGCCGAGCCGATCCGCGGATGGTGTTCGACCAGGACCTCATGGTCGGCATCGACGAGGAAGCCGAGGACGCGCTCAGCGATCTCGGATTCGCGCTCGGTCACCACCACACGTCCGTCGTGCTGGCGCCCGGTGA
>JAOBWO010000223.1 GCA_025463415.1 Acidimicrobiales bacterium
GAGCTGCGCAAGATGATGCCGTTCCTCGGCGCCGGCAAGCAGAAGGTGTCCGACATCTCCGGAGGTTGACCGCAACCGTTCGCGACGAACTGGAGGCCTTGTGACGCGCACGTGTGCGTCACAAGGCCTCCAGCCGCGTCCGGGGTTCGGTTCGGCGGCGAGCTTCGTACACTCACCGCCGTGCTGACCCGCGAGCAACTCGAAGCAGCCTTCGCTGCGCTGTCCGATCGTCTCGCTGAGCGCGGGGTCGATGCCACGGCGGTGCTCTTCGGCGACGCAGCGATGATGTTCGCGTTCGACGCCCGCACCGAGATCGATCATGTCGACGTGGCCCCCACGCCGAGGGGTCAGTTCCTGGGTGCCGTGCGCGACGTGGGCCAGGCGCAGGGCCTGCCGGCGCACTGGGCGAACGATCAGGCGACGGCGAAGCTGCCACGCGACGCAGGCGACGACGTGATCTCGTTGTGGAAGCAGCCGCACCTCGACGTCGTGTCCGTCAGCGCCGACCAGTTGTTGGTCATGCGCGCCCTGTCTCCGACGCGTCCGGAAGACCTCACCGACATCCGGCTGTTGGCCGAGCGTTTGGGGTTCACCGCGTTGATCGATGTCGAGGTGCTGATCGCCGAGATCTTCCCCGGCCGCACGATCAACGCCAAGGCGCGCGACGCGCTCGACGCGCTGTTCTAGAGCCGGCCGGTGGGCTGCTCTACACGCTGGCCGTGCTCGACGCGCCGGTGACGGCCATCGCCGTCGACGCGGCCATCTCACCGAGCTGCTTGGCACCCGTTCGGTTGACCCGTACCCGCGGGGCGACCACCGTGATCGTCGCGACGGGCACACCGCGACGGTCGAAGACAGGAGCGCCAGCCGCGATCGCGTTCGGGTAGAGCTCGTCGACCAGGAAGTAGCCCGCGCGACGAACGGCGGCCAGCGCGGCGGAGGTCGGAGGCGGCTGGACCCTGGGAAGCGTGGCGCGCTCGGCGTCGGGGAGGAACGCATCGAACGTCGCGCCCTGGCGCATCGGCACCACCATGCCGATCGGCACCGTCATCCGCAACGGCTGGCTGCTGTCGACCGTGTCGAGGACGACCATCGTGTCGCCCTCGCGGGCGAACAGCACGACCGTCTCATCGGTCTCCTTCTGCAGCTGGACGAGGTGGGGATGGGCGGCCTCACGCAGACCGGAGATGTAGTGCGTCCCCACCTGCAGTGCTCTCGACGTGACCGTCCACTCGCCGGTCTCGAGCTGACGGATCCAGCCCGCCTCGCCCAGGGTGAGCAGGATGCGCTGCACCGCCGCCTTGTCCAGCTCCGTGGTCCGCGCCAATGCCGACACGCCGATCGGCTGGGCGATGGCGAGTGCTTCGAGGACGCCGAGGGCGTTCTGCACGGATTGGATCGTCTTGACAGCCATGGTGCTCGGAGACAGACTGTATCACACAACGAACATGTGTATCACCTAGTGATACAAGCGGCTGGGGGCCGGCGCCATGGACGACAACGAGAACGACACCGCCGGATCGACCGACGAGCGGTACACCCTGATCTCCGCCGACTGTCACGGCGGCGGCGCGATCGGCGACTACCGCGAGTACCTGCCGAAGCGGTTCCACGACGAGTTCGATGCGTGGGCCGGGTCCTACGTCATCGAGTACGAGGACCTGCTCGGCGAGCTCGGCGAGCGCAACTGGGACTCGAAGCGCCGCCTCGCCGATCTCGAGGCCGACGGGGTGGTCGCCGAGGTGATCTATCCCAACACGATCCCGCCGTTCTACCCGAAGTCCTCGTTGACCTTCCAGCCTCCGGCGCAGAACGCCGGTGATGCCGAGAAGCGGTGGGCTGGCCTGCAGGCGCACAACCGTTGGCTCGCCGACTTCTGCAACGAGGTGCCGGGCCGTCGGGCGGGCATCGCGCAGGTGCTGCTCGGCGACATCCCCGCCGCGGTCGCGGAGGTGCGCTGGGCCAAGGAGGCCGGTCTCACGGGCGGCATCCTGCTCCCTGGCGTGCCACCGAACAGCGGTCTTCCGGAGCTGTACGACGGCGCCTACTACGAGCCGCTGTGGGCGGTGTGCGCCGAGCTCGGCATGCCCGTCAACCACCATGGCGGAAGCGCCAGTCCGCCGATGACGACGGCGATCGAGTCACCCGTCGTGTTCCTGCTGGAGGTCACGTGGTTCTCGCATCGTGCGCTCACCCACCTGATCGTCAGCGGCGCGCTGGAGCGCCATCCGGAGCTCCAGGTCGTGTTCACCGAGCAGGGCACCGCATGGATCCCCGAAGAGCTCGCCCGCCTCGACTACTTCTTCAACCGGATGCGGACGGCGGTCGGTTCACAAGAGCATGTTTGGGGCAAGCCGGTCACCGACAAGCTGACCCTGACCCCGAGTGAGTACTTCGCCAGGCAGTGCAGCGTCGGCGCCAGCTTCATCCGGCCGTCCGAGGTGCCACTGCGTCACACCGTCGGGCTGGAAAAGATCATGTGGGGCACCGACTACCCGCACAAGGAAGCCAGCACGCCGTACACGCTCGAGGCATTGCGCGCGGCGTTCGCCGGCGTGCCGCACCACGAGACGGCGATGATGCTCGGGGGCAACGCAGCGCGGATCTACGGGTTCGATCTGGAGCTGCTCGAGCCGATCGCGGCGCAGATCGGACCGCGCAAGGCCGACGTCGACGTGCCGTTGCAGCCGGGCGATGTGCCGATGGTGGCCGAAAAGTGTCCGGCACTCGCCGGCTTCGGCGCTCGATGAGCGACCCGAACAGGACAGAGGGGCATCACGGATGAAGACGCTGAAGGATCGAGTTGCCGTGGTCACCGGCGGCGCCGGTGGGTTGGGTCGGGCGATGGGCGAGCGCTTCGCTCGCGAGGGCATGCGCGTCGTGCTCGCCGACGTGCAGGCCGAGCCACTGGAGAAGACCGTCGCCGAGTGCCAGGCCGAGGGCCTGGCCGTCATTGGCCACCAGACCGACGTCACCAACTGGGCCTCCGTGCAGGCGCTGCGCGATGCCGCGCTGGCGGCCTACGGCGCGGTGCACGTCGTGTGCAACAACGCGGGCATCGGCGCCGGCGCCGAGGGCAAGATGTGGGAGCACGAGCTCAACGACTGGCGCTGGGCGATCGGCGTCAACGTGATGGGCATCGTCCACGGCATCAACGCGTTCGTGCCGGTGATGCTCGCCCAGGACGACGAGGGGCACGTCGTCAACACATCCTCGGGCAACGGCGGTGTGTCCCCGCTGCCGAGCACCCCGCAGTACGCAGCCACCAAGGCCGCGGTCGTGACGATCACGGAGTGCCTCTTCGGGCAGCTGCGCGACGTCACCGACAAGGTCAGCGCATCGGTGTTGTTCCCCGGTCCGCACATCCTGCGCACCGGTCTGTTCGAGTCGTGGCGGAGCCGCACCGAGGAGTTCGCCAAGGAGCGCCCCCGCCAGACGCCGTACACCACCGTCGAGGCGCTCGAGGCGCAGATGAAGGCGGCCGGCGTCGACATCGCCTACACGCCTGTCGAAGAGGTGGCCGAACGCGTCGTCAACGGCATCCTCGCCGACCAGTTCTGGATCCACCCGCAGAGCGACCGGGGCGACGCCCAGCTGTTGGCTCGCACCGACTCGATGCTGCACCGCACCAATCCCGCCTACCTCCGTCCCGTCCCGGGCTGAGCCGGCCTGCTGAACAGGAGCTCGTCACGATGAGCAACGTCAACGACCCATACGTCATCGTCTCCGCCGACAGCCATGCCGGGCTGCCGACCGAGGACTACCGCGCCTACCTCGCGACCCGCTTCCACGGTCGCTTCGACGACTTCCTGAGCGAACGCGCCGCGACGCTGGAGGCCAGCACGAGGCTGGGCGTGCGCAACGAGGACTACGCGAAGAAGTGGTTCGAGGAGCACGAGGAAGCACTGCGCAGCGGGTGGGAGGCCGGCAGGCGCGACCGCGAGCTCGACGGCGACGGCGTCGCCGGCGAGGTCGTCTTCCCCGACGCGGACGCGGTCGAGAGCCGTACGTGCGTGCCGTTCGGCGCCGGCCTCGGAATGAGCGGCGACATGGACCCCGAGCTCGGCCTCGCCGGCGCGCAGGCGCACAACCGGTGGCTGGCCGATCTGTGCTCGAACAGCCCCGAGCGCCGCAAGGGCGTCGCCCTGGTACCGATCACCGCGGCGATCGACGACGTCCTCGCCGAGATCCGGCGGATCAAGGCCGATGGCCTGGGCGCGGTGATGATCCCCGCGATGTGGGTCGACCAGAAGCCGTACCACGATCGCTGCTACGACCCGGTGTGGGCGCTGTGCGAAGAGCTCGGCTTGCCGGTGTGCACCCACAGCGGCCCCGCACCGCGTCAGGAGTTCGGCGACCACCTCGGGATCTACGTCAGCGAGGTCGTCTGGTGGCCGGCCCGTCCGCTGTGGTTCATGCTCTGGTCCGGTGTGTTCGAGCGCTTCCCCAAGCTGCAGTTCGGTGTCACCGAGGCGGGGTGCTGGTGGCTGCCCGCGCAGATCTGGTTCTGGGACCGGTTGTTCCTCGGTCAGAAGGGCACCGAGAAGCTCGGCGCCGATCCGTTCGGTGGCTCGATCACGATGCCGCCGTCGGACTACATCGACCGCAACTGCTTCATCGGCGCGTCGAACACCAAGCGTCGCGAGCTCGGCATGCGCTACGAGATCGGCGTCGACAACATCCTCTGGGGCAATGACTTCCCGCACCCCGAGGGCACGTGGCCGCACACCCGGTCGTGGCTGCAGAAGACGTTCCACGACATCCCGATCGACGAGACCCGTCGGATGGTCGGCCTCGCCTGCGCCGAGGTCTACGGGTTCGACCTCGCCAAGCTGCAGCCTCACGCCGACCGCTGCGGCCCGACGCCCACCGAGTTCGGACAGATCACCCCTGAGGATCCGACCGGCCAGCGCCTCGTCGACCGCTGGGCGCCGGTCAAAGAAGTCGGCCGCCACTGGCTGACCGACAACGACTTCGCCCTCCTCGACATCTGACACCCCCGTTCTTTGAACCCCCGGGACCGGGGTGGAGTCTGAGGGGTGCAAAGAACGGTGTGGTTGGGGGGATTCGGTCGCGGCAATTCCCGATTGATGTGGTCGGGATTCGCTGGTACGGTGCTGCGCCATGGTGCACGCTCGGCGTGCCGCCCGATCAAAGGAGATCGCATGAGCAGCGAATGGGGATTCGAGACACGCCAGATCCACGTCGGAGGTGACCCCGATCCCGCCACCGGCGCTCGTGCTGTGCCGATCTATCAGACGACCAGCTACCAGTTCCGCAACTCCGAGCACGCGTCGAACCTGTTCGCGCTCGCCGAGATCGGCAACATCTACACGCGCATCGCCAACCCGACCCAGCTCGCCGTCGAGCAGCGGATCAACTCACTCGAAGGTGGTGTCACGACCGCCGTCGGGCTCCCGGGCACGCTCGTGGTGTCGTCCGGCCAGGCCGCAGCGACGATCGGCATCCTCACCCTGGCCCAGGCGGGGGACCACCTCGTCGCGTCGCCGTCGCTGTACGGCGGCACGTACAACCTGCTGCACTACACGTTCCCCAAGCTCGGCATCGAGGTCACGTTCGTCGACGATCCCCACGATCTCGAGCAGTGGCGCAGCGCGATCCGACCGAACACCAAGCTGTTCTTCGGCGAGGTCCTGGCCAACCCGAAGAACGACGTGTTCGACATCGAGGGTGTCAGCAAGGTCGCCCACGACAACGGCATCCCGTTGATGGTCGACAACACCGTGCCGACGCCGTACCTGATCCGCCCGATCGAGTGGGGCGCGGACATCGTCGTGCACAGCCTGACCAAGTTCATCGGCGGCCACGGCACCTCGATCGCCGGGTCGATCACCGACGGCGGCACGTTCGACTTCGCCGCCAGCGGCCGGTTCCCGAACTTCACCGAGCCCGACCCGAGCTACCACGGACTGGCCTACTTCCCGGCGCTCGGCCACGGCTCGTACATCATCAAGGCGCGCGTGCAGCTGCTGCGTGACCTCGGCTCGGCGATCGCGCCGCTGAACTCGTTCCTGATCCTCCAAGGTCTGGAGACGTTGAGCCTGCGCATGGAGCGCCACTTCTCCAACGCCGCCAAGGTCGTCGAGTACCTGCAGTCGAAGTCCGCGGTCACCAGCATCAACTGGGCCGGCCTCGAGTCCAGCCCCTGGCACGAGCGGGCCAAGAAGTACGGCAAGGGCAAGGGCTACGGATCGATCCTCGCCTTCGAGCTCGAAGGCGGCAAGGGTGCCGGTCAGAAGTTCGCCGACTCGCTGACCCTGCACAGCCACGTTGCCAACATCGGCGACGTCCGCAGCCTCGTCATCCACCCGGCCAGCACCACGCACAGCCAGCTGAGCGACGAGGAGCAGATCAGCAGCGGCGTCACGCCCGGCCTGATCCGCCTCAGCGTCGGCCTGGAGAACATCGAGGACATCGTCGCCGACCTCGAAACGGGCTTCGCCGCGATCTCCTGACGATTGTCTCGCGACGCACCTCCGGCGCCAGGGCGCCTTTGGTGCTGCTCGAGATCGTTGCCGCTCAGTCGGACAAGTCCTCCCTCGCTATGGCTGCGGCCCTGGTCCCTCTCCGGGATCAGGGCCGTTGGCGTCGGAGTCGGGCTCGTTCGGGCCCTGGTCGCGGAGGAAGGCCTCCAGCTCGGCGGCGAGATCGTCGCCGGAGGGCAGGGTGGCCTCGGCGCGTTGGTCGAACTGGCGCTCCAGCATCTGCACGTAGTTGGCGGCTTGCGGATCCTCGGCAACGGCTTCGTCGTGCAGCGACTGCCAGCG
>JAOBWO010000225.1 GCA_025463415.1 Acidimicrobiales bacterium
TCGTCGATCCCAGCGACTACTCGATCGTCACCAACTCTGATCCCTCGAGGGCCACCCTGACGCTCGTCACGTGCACGCCGAAGTGGAGCTCGACCCAGCGCCTCGTCGTGCACGCCGACCTCGACGCGGCGCGCAGCGGCTCGCCGGTCGGCATCGGCCAGGCGTTCTACGGCGAGGCCGAGCCGGACTCCACGCTCGGCGCAGGGACGGGCGACGGCCTCGGCGACGAAGTGCCGTCGACCCAGACGCCGGCGTCGACCCAGCCTCCAGTCGAGACGGTGCCGCCGGTCGCGAGCGGCCCCGCGCTCACCGCGCCCGTGGCCGTCGCGACGTCGGTGGTGTCGGAAACTGCCGGTCCGGGCGCGACCATCGCGGCCACCAACGAGACGAGCGACGCAACAACGTTGCCCGCCTCATCGCTCGCGGCAACGACCACCACGCCGGCATCGATCGAGCGCGTCCAGGACGAGTTCGCCAGCGAGGCCTTCCAGCAGGGCTGGTTCGACGACGCCGGCGCGGTCCCGCACGTGCTCGGCTGGGCGGCGCTGTTCGGACTGATCTGGTTCGGGAGCTACCGGCTCGCTCGCCGGTTCCGCAAGCTGTGGTTGGGCATCGTCGTCAGCATCGTGCCGATCGTCGTCGTGTTGTACTTCCTCTACGAGAACGTCGAACGCCTGCTGCCCGCCGCGCTCTGAGCGACGTCACGCGGCGCGAGCCCGGGCGCGCCCGGCCGTACCGACAGCTCGATAACGCAGTTACAGTCGGGTCATGCGACTCCTGCTCGACCTGGACCGGTGCCAAGGGCACAACCGTTGCTACGCACTGGCGCCGGAGCTGTTCGACGTCGACGACTACGGCATCGCTGTGCTGCTCAACGAGGGCGAGGTCCCCGCCGGCCTCGAAGCCAAGGCTCGGCTCGCCATCGCCAACTGCCCAGAGTTCGCGATCACCGTGGCGGAGGAGTCCTGATGGCGTCGATCTATGGGCCGGTCAAGGATTGGGAGACCGACTTCGACCACGCCGAGCCGGAGTACAACGAGAACGCGCCCGCGGTGTGGGAGCAGCTGCGTGGCAGCTGCCCGGTCGCCCACACCGATCGCTACAACGGCACCTGGCTGCCGGTCACCCACGAGCTCGTCAGCCAGATCGCCTACGACACCGAGCACTTCACGTCGCGCTCGGTGATCGTGTCGCCCTTCGAACAGCTGGCACCCGCCCCGATCGGCGGCGCCCCGCCGATCACCAGCGACCCGCCGTTCCACCACGACGCCCGACGTCTGCTGCTGCCCGCGTTCGCGCCGAAGAAGATCGAGCCGTGGGAGGCCGACGTGCGCGCCCTGTGCCGGCGCCTGCTGGCAGACCTCGGCGACGCCGACCACATCGATGCCGCGGCGCAGTACGCGCAGCACATTCCCGTCAACGTGATCGCGCTGATGCTCGGCTTCCCGGTCGAAGACGCGGACATCTTCTTCGGTTTCGTCCACGACGTGATCGAGGGCATCAACGTCGAGCTCGAGCAACGGATGCAGGCGTTCGTGCGGCTGGACGAGTACGTCAGCCAACAGGTCCGCGAGCACGTCGACAACCCGCGCGACGACCTCACCACGTTCCTGCTGAATGCGACGATCGATGGCGAGCCGCTGACCCTCGAGCACGTCGCCGGATCGATCGTGCTGCTCCTGATCGCCGGCATCGACACCACCTGGAGCGCGATCAGCTCCAGCCTGCTGCACCTCGCGACCCATCCCGAGGACCGCCGGCGCCTCGTCGAGGACCCGTCGCTGATCCCCGTCGCGATCGAGGAGTTCCTGCGTGCGTACGCGCCCGTCACGATGGCACGGATGGTGAAAGAAGACGTCGAGATCGGCGGCTGCCCGATGAAGGTCGACGACTGGGTGCTGCTGCCGTTCCCGGCTGCCAACGTCGATCCCGCCGCGTTCGACCGGGCCGACGAGGTGATCATCGACCGTGCGGAGAACCGTCACCTCGCATTCGGGCTCGGCATCCATCGCTGCCTCGGCTCGAACCTGGCCCGGCTGGAGCTCAAGGTGGCTGTCGAGGAGTTCCTCCTCCGCTACCCGAGCTTCGAGCTCGCCACCGACGCCGTCACGTGGAGCGTCGGCCAGATCCGCGGTCCACGGACCGTTCCGGTGCGCATCACCGGCTGACGCGGAGCACCTGCCACCGGCGCCTCCCGGGCCGCGTCACACCCTGTCCGTAGACTGGGTGAGCCATGTCGCTGTTCGATGAGATGCCCCCCGAGGACGATGCCGAGGAGTCCCTGCTCACGGGCTTGAACCCGGATCAGCTCGATGCCGTCGTGCACAACTCGGGGCCACTGCTCGTCGTCGCCGGCGCCGGTTCGGGCAAGACACGGGTGCTCACCCACCGCATCGCCCACCTGATCGAGAGCGAGGGCGTGCATCCGCAGCGCATCCTCGCGATCACGTTCACCAACAAGGCCGCCGGCGAGATGCGCGAGCGCGTCGGCCACCTGGTCGGTCCGGCCTCGAAGAACATGTGGGTCAGCACGTTCCACGCTGCGTGTGTGCGCATCCTGCGCGCCAACGCCGACGCGCTCGGCTATCCGCGCAGCTTCAGCATCTACGACCAGGCCGATGCGCAGCGGCTCACCGGCTACGTCATCCGCGACCTGAACCTGGACTCGAAGCGGTTCACGCCGCGCGGCGCGCACAACGTGATCAGCAAGTGGAAGA